>JBEIUO010000029.1:0-10412 GCA_040374335.1 Phycisphaeraceae bacterium | reverse complement strand
GGCGAGATGTGGGATCCGGATTACCGGGTCACCAGGGACGCACCCAATGGCGCGGTGCTGTGTCGCATCCATGGTTCAGACGTGCACTACCTACCCCAAGCTGGGTACATCGCTGACCGAGCGGGCAAACTTGAGTTCCGTATCAATGACACAGCGTTGAATGACAACTCCGGTACGGTTGACGTGGTCGTATGGACCTTTACGCCCGTCCCGGCGAAGTAGACCGCCGTACCCGATCACAGCTTCTTCAACGCATCTACCAGAGTATCGATGTGCGCCGTCGTGTGTGCCGCGGAAATCTGGCAGCGCAGGCGGGCGTGGCCCTCGGGCACAACCGGGTAGCCGAAGCCGATCACGAACACGCCCAGCTCCAGCAGGCGCTTGCTCATGCTGATCGCCTTCGCCGTGTCGTGCACGATGATCGGGCAAATCGCGGTGGGTGACTCGAGCACGTCGAACCCCGCGGCCTTGAGCTTCGCCCGCGCGTACCCCACGTTCTCCTTCAGCCGACGCGCACGCTCGGGCTCGCGCAGCAAGATCTCGATCGCCTTCGCCGCCGAGGCCGCCACCGTCACCGGCAGCGCGTTGCTGAACAGCGTCGGACGGCCTCGCTGAATCAGGAGCTCGGTCACGCGCTTGTCCGCGGCAACAAATCCGCCTGCGCCGCCGCCGAGGGCCTTGCCCAGCGTGCCGGTGAAGATGTCCACGCGCCCGTTCTTGCCGCCGAGCATGTCCCAGTGTTCGTGCGTGCCGCGGCCGGTTGCGCCCATGACGCCGTGGCCGTGGGAGTCGTCGACGATGAGCATGGCGCCGAACTCATCGCAGAGCCTGCGCATAGCGGGGAGGTCGGCGATGGAGCCTTCCATGCTGAAGACGCCGTCGGTGACGACGAAGATCTGGCCGGTGACTTCCTTGTTGGCCTTGGCCTCTTCGAGACGCTGGCGGAGGGAGTTCTCACCGGTGAGGCGGTTGTTCTTGTAGATCGTTTTGAGGACGCCCTTCTTGATGACGGGGGTGAGGCGGATGGCGTCGATGATGCAGGCGTGGTTGAGCTCGTCGGAGATGATGAGATCGCCGGCATCGCAGATCGTGGGGAAGAGCGCCTCGGTGGCGGTCCAGCAACTGACGAAGGAGTATGAGGCCTGCGTGCCCATGTACTTCGCGACCATGCGCTCAAGGTCTTCGTGCGGGGTGAAGGTGCCGCAGATGAACCGCACGCTCGCGGTGCCCGCGCCGTAGTCGCGGAGGGCCTTGATGCCGGCCTCGACGACCTCGGGGTGGTTGGCGAGCCCGAGGTAGTTGTTCGAGCAGAAGCACAGCACGTCGCGCCACGATCCGTCGGCCCCGCGCATCCGCACGGAGGCGTCCATGGGGCTGCCGAGCATCTGGAGGTGCTTGTACTGGCCACCGGCCTCGAGGGAGGCGAGGAGGTCGTCGGTGCGGCGGTCAAAGACGGTCGGCATGCGTGTCGTCCTCGGAGTTTCCCGCGGGCAGTCGCGGGGGAGCGGCATGGTAGTCTTCACGGGCGGCCACTTGCGGCGCACCCGGTTTCCGTGGGATACTGAGGGGACCTCCCGAAAGGAGTCCCGAGTGATCTACGCATACATCGGCGGCGGCATCGTTCTGGTCCTGGGCCTCTTGGTCTCCGTGATGTACGCCATCGGCAAGAGCCTCCCGCGGGACCATGTCGTTGGGGCCACGCTGCACGTGAACAAGCCCGAGGAAGAGGTCTTCGCCCTCATCCGCGACATCGGCGCGTGGGGTACGTGGGACAAGGGCATCACCAAGATGATGCCGCTCGACCCCGTGAACGGCCACACCAGGGTCCGCATGCACATGAACCGCAACTCCTTCGTGCTCACCCTCACGAAGGAACACGCACCCAGCGTGCTCTCGCTCGAGGCGATTGACGACCACAAGTTCTTCGAGGGCCGCTGGGACTACCACCTCTCGCGCGAGGGCGGCGGGACGAAGATCAAGCTCACCGAGTACGGCAAGGTGCTGCCGGCGATCCCGCGTGCGATGCTGAAGTTCGCGGGCGACCCCGCGATGTACCTCAAGCGGCACCTGAAGCAGATCGCGACCCACTTCGGCGAAACGCCTCGGATCACGGACGCCGGACGCATCTCCTGATGCCGGGCGCGGCCAATCCTGTTGCCCCGAGCGGTCTTCTGCCGATACTGCCTCCTTGAGCCCTCGGTGTTCACGGGCGGAGCGAGCATTGGACGATACCCAACGCCAGATCGTGCAGCACATCGAAGAGCAGGACTGCTCGGTGGTCTGCATCGAAGCCGACGAGGACACGCCCCCGTTCTGCCACACGATCGGCCTGTTCCAGCGGTTCCGCGTCCCGGAGATCATCGTGATCGGGCTTCCGCACGACACGGCGTTCGCACTGCTGTACAAGTGCCGCGATATCTGCCGCGCGGGCGACGCGTTCCGCCCGATGCACACGTACGGCGGGCTGCTGAAGGACCCGTTCCGGATCGCGTGTCGCGAGGTCTCACGGGACCATTACGCATGCTACTTCGGGCACGCGCGGTGGTTCTACGCCGGCGACGAGTTCCCCGCGGTGCAGGCCTACTGGCCCGACGCCCTCAAGCACTACCCGTGGGACGAGCGCTGCGACCCCGAGGTGGCGTCGGTTCAACCCCGACTCGACCGCGCGTGGCCCTTCGCGGGCGAGCCCGTGACGCGCCGCATCTGGACGCTGCACGACCTCGTCAGCGGTATACGCCCCGTGCTGCGCGTTGTTCACGAAGAGGACGGCGAGTGGCAGTTCCTCTCGGACGACCCCGAGATCAGCGACGAAGACGTCGCGCTCTCGACGCTCGGCGCGGCACTCACCCTCGACCCCACGATCGCGAAGGTCGCGGGTCTGCCCAAGGGCTGGGTTGCGTATCGCGAGGACCCCGAGGCCGAATGGGCCGCCGAGCCCGAGTGATCGTTACCAGATCCAGCGCATCTTGCCGAAGTCCGGCACGGGCTTCCTGTGCATGGCCGGGAAGTACACGAAGAACGCACGCCCGATGATCAGGTCGCGGTGCACCACACCCATGTCCTGATCCAGCGGCATCACGTACGGGCTGGGCACATCCCACAGGCGGCCGTCGAGGCTCGCGGGGCTGTTGTCGCCGCACATGAAGAACTCGTTGCCGTCCAGCCGCATCGTGCTGTAGGGGTGCGAACCGCCCGCGGGCGTTCCGTACAGCGTGTGGTTCCGTCCCTCAGACCCGCCGCGGTACGTGTCCGGGCGGTAGTAGATGTCGCGGTCCAGACCCACGCGGTACAGCGTCACCGCGCCGCCCGTGAACCCCACCCGCACGCCCACCGGCTTGTAGTGCGAGGTGTCCGTCAGCCAGGTCATCGTGTCGTCA
The DNA here is from genome assembly GCA_040374335.1 of Phycisphaeraceae bacterium. GTDB lineage: Bacteria > Planctomycetota > Phycisphaerae > Phycisphaerales > UBA1924 > JBEIUO01. The sequence goes on along the minus strand of JBEIUO010000029.1, from coordinate 7,035 downwards.
CGCGACACGAGTTCGGGGATCGTGACCCCCGTCGAGGCCTTCAGCCGATCCGCCGGCGTCCACTCGTAGTCCGCCTTGGCGATCAGCTTGCCTTCAACCCACAGTTGCAGTTCCTGGTCCGCGTGCCAGAACTCCAGGTTCGTCACTTTACCCGCCGCGAGCGGTGCATCCAGCGTCGCGGTGCCGATCGAGCGGAACGACTTCGCGTCCGCGCCGTCCCGCACGACGAACTCCACCTTCGTGCCCACGATCGACGTCACGAACTCGTGCCCGCGGCAGGCGACCACGGCCTCCACGCCCAGGCCGTCCTTCTCGGGCTGCACGCCCATGCTGATGCGTACGTCGCCCACCGGGTACCGCATGTGCGGGCCGGGGATGTTGGTCTCGAAGGCCTCGTTGTACGAGTAGTAGTCGTCGATCGGGCGCGAACGGCTGTCCCACTCGAGTACGGTCGGTCCGGTCCCGGTGTACACGTAGTCGACGCGGCCGTCGATATCCCACCCCGCGCCGCCGCGCCACGGCGGGCTCCACTTGCGGCCGTCCTTCACCTGGTTCAGAGGAGAGAGGTCGCTGCGGAACAACTGCTGCCACATCGCCCGCTGGGCCATCTCCGGCTTGCGGGCGATCTTCCAGCCGTCGAGCGACCAGGGCTTGCCTTCGACGTTGTCCTTCAGGTTCTGGTCCTCGCCCTCGCTCATGGGGCGGGTGAAGACGTCGCCGTCGATGAGCGCGAGGAACTCGCCGGGCAGGCCGATGAGCCGCTTGATGTAGTTCATCGAGGGGTCGTTGGGGTTCTTGAAGACCACGACGTCGAAGCGGGCTGGGTCGTAGAGGTTGAAGAGGTACTTCAGCACGAAGATCCGGTCGCCCGCGAGGAGCTTCTCGTTCACGATACGGTCCGACTCGGTCATCGTGATGGGGTCGCGGACCACGATCGCGTTGCCCTGCGAGCCCTGGATCGACTTGGCCTCGCCGCCGCCGATGTAGTCGCGGGGGCCGACCGCCCACGTCACCCCGGTCTGCTCGCTCCGGGCTTCCATGAACTGCCCGCGCAGGGTCGGAGCCATCGAACCGGTGGGGATCACGAAGGCCTCGACCACGAACCCTCGGAACACGAAGGCGAGCACGAACGCGATCAAGATGGAGGTAAAGGTCTCCTTGATCGACGCCGGTGTGGTCTGCTGTGTGGACATAGCCCAAAGGGTAGCACGCCGGCCGCCCGGACCGCCCCCCCGCCCCCGGCCCCCCCGCCCGCCGTCCCCCGCCCGCCGTCGCTACGCTTGCGGGGTATGGCCAAACGAGCCGCTTCTGATTCTCCCGCCAAACCCCTCTCCGCCGAGGTGCGTGTGGCCCTGTTCACCGGGAAGGATTCCTTCCTGCGTGCCCTCTACACCCAGGAGCTGCGGGACATCATGACCCGCGCTCATGGCGAGGTGGACCAGCTCAACTTCGACGGCGAGTCGTGCAGCGCGGCGGACGTGCTGGACGAGTGTCGCTCGTTCGGGCTCATCGCGGCCCACAAGCTGGTGGTTGTGGACAATGCCGCGGACCTGGTGAAGGACACCGTGCGGCCGATGTTCGAGAACTACTGCAAGTCACCGTCGGAGGGGGCGACGCTGGTGCTGCGTGGGGAGACGTGGCGGCCGGGGAACCTGGACAAGATGATCGCGCAGATCGGGGTGATGAAGGATTGCGCGGCATTGTCCGACGACCGCGCGGCGGCGTGGGCGCAGACGCGTTGTGGGAAGCGGCATCAGGCGAAGCTGGAGCCGGCGGCGGCGGCGGCGCTGGTGGATCGGGTGGGGCCGGATCTGGCGCGATTGGACACGGAGCTCGCGAAGCTGGCGGTGGCGGTTGGGGTGGACGGGGTGATCTCGACGCAGCTGGTGAACGAGTTCGTGGGCTTGGCGCGTGAGGAAGAGGTGTGGGGCATCCAGCGGACGCTGTTGTCGGGGGAACCGGAGCAGTCGCTGGCGCACGTGCGGTATGTGATCGAGGTTGCGCGTCAGCCGGCGGTGAAGGTGCTGTGGGCGATCACTGATCTTGCCCGCAAGCTGCACGGGATGTCGCGAGCGGTGAAGATGGGGCAGAACGCGGACAGCGCGGCGCGCGTGCTGAAGCTGTGGGGCAACTCGAAGGATGACATTCTCCGCGCGGCGAGCCGCGTGCCGCCGGTGCGTGCGATGCGGCTGCTGGAGAGTTGCGTGGAGATCGACGCTCGCTCGAAGAGCGGCGGCGGCGAGATGGAGCCGAACATCGAGCGGTTGACGCTCGAGTTTGCGCGGTGCGTCGGCGGCCGCGACTGATCACACCGGCGGGATGTCGACGCGCACGAGGCCCTTCGACTCTGTCACACCGACCTTTACGCCGAAGAGACCCAGTGTTTGGATGTTGGTGAGCGAGTGCTGCGTGAGTGGTCGCGTGACGTAGACGCCGCCGCCCATGAGTGCGAGGGGCACCATGAGTTGATCGGCGAGGAACTCTCCGACCGGGGCGCCGCTTGCCGCGTGGGCGTCGTGCAGGTCGCACGCTTCCGCGGCGACCATTTCGGCGGACTTCCCGAGTTCGCCGAGCGCGACGAAGACTTCCGTGATGTTCGCGTGGGAGAGCGCGATCTTCACGACGTTGCCGGGGCTGATGGAGTCGCGGTGCGAGGCCGTGCGCATCTGCTCGGCGGTCAATGCGAGGCGGCGCATGAGGACGTCCTTCTCGCGCGTGGCGATGTCGTGCCGGAGGCCGCAGACTTCCGCGGCGGCGGCGATACCGGTGCGCTCGCCGCGCTCGGTGAGCTCGAGGCGAGTGAACGAGGAGGCGGGTTCGATGTCGACGACGACGCGTCCACCGCCGGCGGGGTAGAACCCGCGCTTCTCCATGCGGCACTCGATGTTGGCACCGGCGCGTCGCAGCAGTGGGACGAGGGCTTCGGCGAAGAACTCGTACGACGGCGCCTTCGTGTTGTGCGTTCCGCCTTCGACGATGAGGCGCGCCGAACCACCGGCGCGGAGCAGTGGTGGCAGCACCGCCTGCAGCACCATGATCGTGCTCCCCGCCGTGCCGACGGGGAAGTGGTAGACGCTCGGGGCGATCGCGCCGGGTGCGAAGTCCACGCGGCTCGACCCCACCTGCGCGCCGAGTACCTTGGCGCCGCACATCGCGGCGGCGGCGGTGACGCACGTCAGGTGCTGGCGCATGAGGCCGGGTTTGACACGGCCCGCGCGGATGTTCTTGATGACGAAGGGGCGTCCCGTCGCCATCGAGAGCGCGAGCGACGACCGCAGGATCTGCCCGCCGCCCTCGCCCTCCGAGCCTTCGATCTCTACGGGATTAGTCATCGGCCTTGTCTCCATCCTTGATCACGAACCGGGCCCGCAGTCTCGCTACTTCGCTCGCGAGGCCCGCCTTCTTCACGCTCGTCAGCACTTCCTCGAAATCCTTGTACGCTCGCGGGGCCTCGTCGCGCGGGTACTCGCGACAGTTGGTCAGCACATCGCTGTCGGCGAACTTCTTGTCGATCTGTTGCTGATCGAGGGACTTGCTCGCCGCGGTGCGGCTCATGCGCCGGCCCGCGCCGTGGTTGACGCTGTAGCACGAGAGGGCCGCGCCCTGCTCGGCGACCATCACGCTCGAGCCGTCGATGGGGTTGCCGGGGAGGAGGATGGGGTGGCCGGTGTCGTAGAACGGCGTGTCCTTGAGCGCGTGGTGCTGCGCGGGGAAGGCCCGCGTCGCGCCCTTGCGGTGGACCCACGCGGGCTTGTTGTTCACGATCTCCTGGCGTGCGATGTTGTGGCTGATGAAGTAGACGAGCGAACCCGTGACGCCGGGGATGACTTCCTGGAAGGCATCGAGGACCAGCGCGTTGATGAGCATGTGGTTCACGGTCGCGAAGTTTGCACCCAGCGACATGTCGTCGATGTAGGCGTCGGCCTCGGGCGTGCCCAGCGGCGCGTGGACCATGTGGCGGTCGTTGCCGGGGAGCGGGATGCCCCAGGTATCGAAGTGCTCCTTCATCGCCCGGAACTGACCCTCGGCGAGCAGCGCGCCCCAGCCGCGCGAGCCGCAGTGCGACAGGAACGCGACGTTGCGGTCGCGAAGGCCAAAGGCCGCCGCTGCGGATTGCGCCCGCTCGCCTTCCTGCACCTCGACGATCTCGCACTCGCCGAAGTGGTTGCCGCCGCCGTAGGAGCCGAGTTGCTTCACCTTGTCGTGGAAGAGTTCGCGCGGCGAACCCTTGCTCTGGTAGAACCGCTCGAGGCGCGCGCGGAGGGCGTCGGCGGTACCGTCGTGGCCGACGTGAAAGGAGTCTTCGCACCGCGCGGCCCACTCGACGGGCACGCCCAGGTCCGCGAGCACTCCGGCCGATGCACCCTCGATGACCGCTCGCTCGCCGAGCTCCCGGTCGACGCGGCGTGACTTGGGCGCGACGCGCTGGCCCCGGCCTGCGCCGGTGGGCGTGCGTTCGAGGATGGCGTTGATGAGGGCCCGTCGGAGCTTCTTGTCGTTGACCGCGCTCTCGGGCAGGTCAAACTGCAGCAGGCTCATGGAGCACTTGATGTCCACGCCGACGGGGCCGGGGTAGATGTGGGAGGGCGAGACCATCACGCAGCCGATGGGCGCGCCGTAGCCGCAGTGGGCGTCGGGGTTGAGCACGACCTGGGTGACACCGGGGGCGGCGCGGCAGGTGCGGGCCTGCCGCACGCAGATATCGTCGAACGTCTGCCGGATCTCGCGCGTGCCGATCACGGTCACCGGCGAGAGCGAGGAGTCCGCCATGGGGATCATCGCGGTTGCTTCGCCGGTCTCGATGAACGGGGGGGGCGATGCGTTGGGAACAGGGTTCGACATGGGTACCTCAGGGTAATCAGGCTGCGGAAGTTGCAGCGGCGTGACGTTCGAAAAGACCTCGGACAACTCGGTTCGGCCCCAGCGCGGGACCCACGACGACAAAGGGTGACGAGACTGGTGTTTCCTGCTCTACCTCTGAGCTACGGCCCCGTGTGGTTTGAAGCGGAGCCGGCGGGAATCGAACCCGCGACCTGGACCTCTGGAAGGTGTAGTCCCATCTGGCATTCGTCGTGGGTCTCGCGCTGGAGACACGCCCGTGCGACAAGGTGGTGAGAGAGGTGGGTTCCTCGCGGCGGCTGCCGCGTGGGCGAGATTTGAACTCGCAGCCCGCTTGCGCGGGTTCCCTGCCAATGTACTCCCTCGGGGCATTCGCAAAGACGTGCACCGACCGGGGATCCGAGCCGACAAGCGTTCTCTGAGACTCTACATGAGAAATGTAGTCCCAGGTTCATTCGGCTCGGACCCCCGCCCGGTGCGGGGGTTCGCGTGCGTTACGCGTCAGATAGACTCCTTTTCGATCTCGCGGATCCAGTGCTCCGGATGCGAGGGTGATTCAAGAAACGTCGAAACAACTCCAAACACCGCGTCGGAGAACCCGCCGACGTTCAGCACGTCCGGCCCGGACCGCGCTTGCGTCGTCGTGTTCGGCTGGATATCGATGCACACGAGCTTCGCGCCCGGGCACCGCTTCTTCAGCCGCTCCCACTCGATCGTCGTCGCCGTGGAGCGCCCCGCGCCTCGCGAGTCGATCCACGACTCGTTATCCGAGACGAAGATCACGACGTCGGCGCGGTGACGCGCGTCGTTGATCGCCCGGAGCGGCGCGGAGCAGTTGGTTCCGCCACGGGGGAGCGACGTGAGCGCCTTCGCGTTCGTCATCACCGTGTCCCGAGGGTTGAGCCGCACCGGCACCACGTCATCCGAGAACGCAAGGACCCGCGCACCGCGGCTGGTCCGCATGACCGACGCCGCGATCAGCGCCGCCACGTCCACGCACCGGACCTTCGTCGTCGAGCCCGCCCGATGCCCCGTGACGGGCGCATCCATCGAACCCGAGACATCGGCGCACACCCACACGTCGCCGCTGATCGCGGGCACCCGCTCGGTCGCGATCTCCATCGCGTCCTGGAGGGCATCCAGCAGATCCATCGGCACCGTGTCGCCGGTGTTCATGAACGCCGACAGCAACTGGAACGGGAACACCCGCGCGCCCGCGATGAGCTCCCGATCCCGCAGCCGCGCCGCCGCGTGCTCGATGTCCTTCTTGGACTCGAACGCGCCGTGGCGCGTGAAGGTGTTCAGGTTCATCCGCAGCGTCTGCCACGACACGCGGCGCGCGATCGCGGCCCAGTGTTGCTTTGACAGATTGAGTGAGGTGAGAAGTTCCATGGGGACATCCGGTACCTTGTCGCCGGCGAACGCGCCGGGGTTGTGCTTGAAGGCCTCGTACTGCTTGACGATCTCGGGCAGATCCGGCTCGTTGAACTTGCGGCCCAGGAGGTAGGCGTAGAGCGCGGACCGCGAAGGCGTCGCCGGGCGCGGATGGACCATCCGGATTACATCGACCAGGGACGGCGAGCCGCCGACCGACGCGCGGAAGACCTGCGCATCGCTCCGCTGCTCGAGCCACTGCTCGACGAGCCGCTTGGGGAGTGAACCCAGCGACCGGCGCGCAACCTGGCCCGACCGCATGATCTGGACGAAGTTCCGCAGCATCTTCGGCGAGTCGATCACTCGATCGAAGACCTCCGCCATGAGGCCGGGCGCCGTCACGCTCAGGATCGCCACCAGCAACGCTGGCGCGTCCTTCATGTGGCCCCGCATCCGGGCGTACAGCGCGACCTTCGCTACAAACTCCGGCCGGGCCCGCTGCGCGAGATCCAGGATGGTGTCGAGTTGACTCTGGGCATCGGTGTAGAACGTCGAGTTCAGGCACCCGGTTACCGCGAGTTGCGAGAGCGCGTGCTCCGGCGACATGGCGTACGCCGAGCCGCCCGCGGCATTGGTCGTCGTTTGTTCCTTCAGCGTTCCGAAGAGTGACTTGTTCGCCATGATGAGGACTCCTGTGTGGACGGAGAGGCCTATTGCACATGGCGTGCCAGAAGAAAGGGGAGTCCTCCGATGCCCGGAGGCCGCCCATAGGTCCCATACGACCCATAGGGACTATACTGACAGATAAAACTTTAGCCAGTG
>JBEIUO010000167.1:0-6085 GCA_040374335.1 Phycisphaeraceae bacterium | reverse complement strand
GACCGCGCCCGCAGCTCCGCGGGGCTCGATGAGCGCATCCGGCAGCCACTCATATCCCGCGATCAGCACAGTCGTCGGAATCACCCCTCGCCACCCCATCGTCTTCGCGTTCGCAAACGCGATCGGTGCGTACGCCGCCAACATCATCACCGCACCAAGCCACACCATCCCGCGCGAGCCCCGCGTCCGCAGCAGATCCCGCTCCCCCTTCGCCTTCCGCCCGCATTCCGGACACGTCGCGTCCGACGCCAGCATGATGAACTCGTACCAGCACCCCGCGCACCGCCGCCGACCGTACGCCGGATCGAGCGTCAGCCCCGCCACAGCGATGCCCATCCCCACCACCGCGATACCCGCCCCCGTCAGCATCCACACATCCAGCGCACGCCACATCGCAAGCAGATCGTTCGACTTCTCCACCGAGAACATGCCGTAGCAGAAGCTCGTCACCGCCACCACCACACACAGCCCGATGCCCGCCGCGGACTTCACCCGCGGCATCCGCGTCGGCTCCCGGCGCCGGGGCTGCGCACTCCGCTCCGCGGCACGCTGCTCCCAGAGCGACACCCCTACCCGCCACGCGAGCGCGATGCCCCACACGATCAGCACCGTCGGCATCACCAGCAGGAAGACAACCATGCGTCACACTCCGGTCCTGTGTGTACGGTCGAAGCTCCCGCTCGGTTCACGCGTACCCGCCGCCATCCGCCGCGAACTCGCGAATAAACGCCGCGACCTTCGCGCACACCGCGCGGCAGTAGGCCTCACCCTTCGCCGCGCTCGACGCCCGTGGATCCCCGATCCCGGTATCTGCCGACGCGCTCCGCCAGTGCCGTGGCATCCACGCCCATCCCTCGCGGAACCCACCGGCCTTCAGTCGCTTCTCAGCGCCGTCACCGGCTTCGTCGAGCGGCCGCACGAGCTCAGGACGAAGGTGCATCGTCACACTCGTCTCGAGCTCGCCCGCGTGATCCCCCGGCGTCTCGAAGAACGGCTTCGCGTCCACGACCTGGTACCAGTTCACAACGCACACCGCGATCTTCACCCGCAGCGAGAGCTCCCGCACAATCGCCTTGAACTCGTTGCCGCCGTGGCCGTTGAGCAGCACGAGCTTTGTGATCCCCTGTCCCGCGAGCGATCCCGCGATATCCGTCAGCACCGCGAGTTGCGTACTCGGGTTCATGTTGATGCACAGCGGGATGTCCATCTGCCCGCTCTGGCACCCGAAGGGCACCGCGGGAAGAACGACGACACGCGTGCCGCTCTCCCACGCCAACCTCGCCGCCTCCGCCGCGATCCCCTCCACCTGTATCGTGTCCGTCCCGTACGGCAGGTGGTAGTTGTGTGCCTCGGTCGCGCCCCACGGCAACACCGCAACCTCAAATCGCGTGGGTTGCACCTTGCGCCAGTTGGTCTCCGCGAGCATGTACGGTCTTGGGCTCATCCCAACAGTGTACCGACTACCTGGGCGCGCGACCGTTCCACACCGCGGCCGCGGCCAGGTCGCCCTTGGACTCCAAGAGCTTCGCGAGGTGCCTCGCGCAAACGCCCGCGTTGTCGGCTTCACCCCGCGCGGTGCTCTTCTCGTACGCTCGCACCAACTCCCGCTCCGCATCTTCAAGCCGCCCCGCAATCACGAGGGCACGCCCGTAGTTCCGGCGCACCACCGCTTCCATCGACTCGAAGCGCCCCTCGCCCACGCGCGCCAGGACCGACCCCATGACCTCAACAGCCCGCACGCCCTCTCCCGCCTCGATCAGCGTCGTGCCGAAGTTGTTGGTCGCCTCGATCGTGCGCCTGTGATCGGCACCGAGCGTCCGCTCGAAATGCGCGACCTCCTCGGCGTACACGGCGATCGCCTCCGCGTGCCGTCCGAGGCCGCTGTTCGCGCTCGCGACCACCAGCCTCATGCGATGCCAGAACTCGTGTTCGCTCCCGAGCATCCGCTCGATATGCCCCAACGCCTCGCTCGCGATCGCGAACGCCTCGTCGAAGCGACGCTGCCGCACGTAGAACGCCGCAAGCCCGTTCGCCTGATCGAGCGTCGTCGGGTGTGACCACCCCAGCCCCGCCACGCTATCGTCGAGCAGGGACTTCATCATCGCGAGGGACTCGTCAGTCCTCCCCGCACGCCGCAGGTTCTCCGCCAGATTACTCCGCGTCGTCAGCGTCGAGTGGTGCGTCGGCCCGAGCGCCACCCGCATGTCGTCCACCAACTCCCGCATCAACGCGATCGCCTCATCCGGCTTACCTTGCTCGGCGATCAGCAACGCGAGATTCCCCCGCAGCGTCAGAGAATCCAACGTCCCCGACCCCGGCCCACCGTCTGCCCCCAACCACCCATGTGCCGCGAGCACCTTCCGCAGCAGGACCTCCGCTTCCGCGTACGCCCCCATATCCGTCAACACTCCCGCCAGATTCGACGTCGCGTCCAGCGTCACCTGCGACCGCTCGCCGAGCACCCGCTCCGCGTCGCGCATCAACTCGCGGAGCTCCGCCGCCGCCTCGTCCAGCCGCTGGACATCGTGCAGGCACTCGGCCCGCACACGCCGCGCCACGATCGCCACCGCGTGCTCACCGCCCAGTTCGGCCCGCGCCTCCGCGTACGCCTCGCTCGCCATCTGCATCGCCCGGTCCGTCTCGTTGAGCCACCGCACGCTGTTCGCCGCCATCACGCGGTCGAGGATCGCCCCGGACCGATCACCCACGCGCTGCCGCAACTCCGCCGCCCGCGCGTAGCTCGCCTCCGAGCGCGCATACTCCGCAACCCCGAACAGCATCGACCCCAGCGCGCTCCTCACGTCCGCCTCGGTCGCCGGCTGCTCCTGCATCTCCGTCGCCAACTTCGCCTCAAACCCCGCGATCGCCTCCAGCAGCGTCACGTTCCGATTCCCAAAGTTCGGATCGGCTTCACCGATCATCCCCAGCAACAGCGCATTCACCGCCTTCGCGCGGTCTCGCTCCTCCGCCGCCCGCGCAAAGCCCACGACGAGCGATGCCGCCGCCACCCCGGCGCTCACCACAATCACCGCACTGATTCCCAGACCCAGCCTGTGCTGCCGCACGAATCGCCTGGCACGCTCCCCTGTCGTCGGTTTCCGCACGCTGATCGGCTGATCCGCCAGCACCCGCTCCAGATCATCGATGAACGCCTGCAACGACGGGTACCGCTGCTCCTTCTCCCGCGCAAGCGCTGTCATCACCACGCGCTCCAGGTCCCCGCGCGCCGACGCCGCAATATCCCCCAATGGCCTCGCAACGCCCGACGCCACCTCCCGCAGCACCTGCAGCGGCGTCTTGCCCTCGACATCAAACGGCAATCGTCCGGCCAACATCTCGTACAGCACCACCCCAAGGCCCCACACATCCGTTCGCACATCCACATCCTCAGGCTTCCCCATCGCCTGCTCGGGGCTCATGTACCCCGGCGTCCCCAGCAGACTCCCCGCGGTCGTGTGCCAACTCCTCGCCGCGCCCTCGCCGATCCGCGCGATGCCAAAGTCCAGCACCTTCGGCTCGCCCGCCTGTGTCACCAGAATATTCGACGGCTTCAGATCCCGATGGATCACCGCGCGCTGATGCGCCGCCTGCACCGCACCACCGATCCTCACCGCCAGCCGCACCGTCTGCTCACGCGTGAGCCCACGCTCGCGCACGAACCGCGTCACCGCCACGCCTTCCACCAACTCCATCGCGATGAACGGCATCGCCACGCCGCTCTCGGCCCGATGCACGCCCGCCTCGTAGATCCTCGCCACACACGGGTGCTCGATCCGCGCAAGCGCCGCCGCCTCCAACCGAAACCGATCGCCCCCGTCCACCATCGGCAGCGAAGACCGCATCACCTTCAGCGCAACCGCCCGCTCCGGATTCTGCTGCACCGCCCGATACACCACCGCGCTCGCCCCCTCCGAGACCACGCCCTCCAGCCGGTACCTCCCGATCATCGCCCCCGCGGCAGGGCTCTGCACCGCCCCGCCCAACCCAAGCCAAACGTCCGTCTTGTCCGACAACACCGCCTGCGATCTCGCCGATGCCCGCACCAACGACCTCGCCTCGACCATCAACCCCTCATCACCCCCGCTCAACCGGCGCAGCAACGCCTCCCGCTCCGCCTCATCCGCGTCGAGCACCTCAGCCACAATCTGTTTCACCCGGTCCCAGCCGGGCGGTGCGTGCGCCATCGTCGTCTCCAGGCCCCTACTCGCCCTCTATGCGACGAAGCAGCCACGCACGGGCAGCAACCCAGTCCGACTTTACCGACCGCGCAGACCTCCCCACCAGCTCCGCCGTCTGCTCCACCGTCAGCCCCGCGAAGTACCGCAGCATCGCCACTTCCGCGAGAACAGGATCAAACGCCCGCAGCTCCGTCACCGCCTCATCCAACTCCACCATCGCCTCCGGCTCCGCCCCGGCGAGCTCCTCCTCAACCCCCTCAAACCCCTCCCGCCGACGCCCGCCCCCGTGCTTGTGCCTCGAGTACCGGCGCGCCCGTTCCACCAAGATCCGGCGCATCGCCTCCGCCGCCGCCGCGAAGAAGTGCCGCTCGTTCTCCCACATCGCGCTCTTGTCCGCGAGCAAACGCAGATACACCTCGTGCACGAGCGCCGTCGGCTGCAGCGTCAGTCCCGGCCGCTCACGCGACATCTGCTGCTCCGCGATCGCCCGCAGCTGTGCGTAAACAACCGGGAACAACCCGCCCGTCGTGGAGGCACCCTCTCCCCCGGCCCCCTCCGCCGGGGTGCGCTCGATGTTCGAGTTCTCATCCCGCCCGCTCATGCTCAATCGTCGCCCTATCCACAGCCCCACTTCAACCCAACCACACCGCCCACCCCAGCCACTCCCCTGCACGCCCGGAGGTGCCGCCTCCATCGTCCCAGAACCTCGCCTCGCCGCCAACCCCCAAACACACCCCACACCCAGAGCTTTCCTTGCAGCCCCTTCACACCTTCAGTACGCTCCGCACATGCAAGCGACCCTCCGATCGTTCGCACTCGCCTCGGTCCTCATGTGCTTCTCACATGCCTCCGCCCTTCAACCCGCCACCGACGCCCCCACCACTTCACTCTCGGGCCAGATCGAGCTCGCGCGCCTCGTCGATCTCGCCTCTGAGCGCCTCCGCCTCACCGTCGACTACGACCCGCAGTCCCTCAAAGGCGCCGTCGCGCTCCGCGCACCCGACGCAATCCCCGACGCCGATCTCTGGCCGCTCGTCAATCGCCTCCTCGCCTCCCGGGGCTTCACCTCCGTCCAACTCCCCGGCGACTCATCCTTCAGCGTCGTCCGCATCGAGCTGGCCGCGTCCCTCGCGCGGGTCGAACCCGCCGACACACCGGGCACCGCCGGCTTTCAGACCATCGTCGTGCGCCCCGCACACGCCGCCGCGAAGGACCTCGCCGACGCCATCCGCCCCATCCTCTCCAAGCCCGGCGGCCAGATCATCGAGCTCGGTGCCTCCTCCAAAGACCCCGCGGCAGCATCCCTCCTCATCTCCGACCTCGCGCCCCGCCTCCAACACGTGCGCGACGTGATCAGCCGCGTCGATCTCCCGGCGTCCCCCACGCCGCTCGTCGAGTACCGCCCGCGAAACCTCCCGGCACAATCGCTGTCCACACTCGCCGCGCAGATCGCGGCAAAGCAACTCGCCGCCGGTTCCTCGCCTCTTCGGGGCGAACTCGTCGCAACTCCCGGGGGCGACGCGATCCTCGTCATCTCGAAATCACCCGCCGCGTGGCTCGACCTTCTCGCCCAGCTCGACGTGCTCGAGCCCGTGACCACGCACACGTATTCCATCAATCGCTTCGGGACCGAGGACGTCGCGGGCCTGATCGAACAAACCATCCGCCCCGGCAACGACGACCGCTGGCGCGTCGTGAGCGACACGCTGACCGACAGCCTCGTCGTCACCGCAACCCCCACGCAACACGAGCATGTCGCGGCACTCCTCGAACGCCTCGCCTCCGTGGAGTCCGTCGCGACACCGATGCGTGCGTTTGAGATCCGCCACCGCCCCGTTGCAGATCTCCTCGATAGCCTCTCAACGCTCATCGACGCCGGTGTGCTCGGCGATTCCTCCTCCGACCGG
>JBEIUO010000523.1:0-2971 GCA_040374335.1 Phycisphaeraceae bacterium | reverse complement strand
GCGGTGGTGGGGTCGTTTTACCACTTTGGGACCCGGGGCCGGGTGGGGGGCCAGCGCGCCAAACCCCGTGGTCACGGGGTTTTATTTGGGGGGGGGGGGGGTGGGGGGGGGGCCGAAGCTCGGAAGAGCGGTGCGGGATCGGGCCGGGTGAGGCGAGGGATTCGGAGGGGGGCCAGCGATCAGCCGTCGATCAAGTGGTCGCGTTCTCGGCTTCGCGGGCGATCATGTCCGAGTAGGAGCAGTCGATGGCCTCGCCGAGGGCGGGGGAGAGCAGCCGGCGGAGTTCGGCGATGGCCTCGTGGCAGCGGGCGACGTTGAAGTCGCGGCAGACGAGGGCTTCGAACTCGAGGAAGTTGCCGAGGGATTCGACCTGATCCAAGTGGATGCGGGTGTTCCCGATCATCCAGAGGTCACGGGACTTCTTGACGATGACCCAGACCGGGAGCGGGGTGAGGCCGAAGCGTTCGAGGGCTTGCTGTTCGGTGTAGAGGGTGAAGTGGCTGAGCTTGGCGAGGGTGCGGTTGGGGCGGTCGTAGAAGACGTACTCGACCGGCTCGCCCTCGCAGTCGCGGCGTTTGAGGCGGCCGTTGGGGATGCGGTAGTACGTGTCGGTCTGCTTGAGTTCCCCGATGAACGACGCGCCCTTGGCCCTCAGGATCGAGCGGGCGAGGGCGAGGTCGCGGAGTTCACACTTGTACTCGACGTTGTGCATCGGAAGGGAGCGTATCACGGAGCGGGTCGGGGCGGGATACCGGCTTCGGCGAGGGCCTGGAGGAGGGCGGGTTCGTCCCAGACGGTGACGCCGAGTTCGTTGGCCTTGTCGAGCTTGCTGCCCGCGGATTCACCGGCGATGACGAGGGAGGTCTTCTTGGAGACGGAACCGCTGACCTTGGCGCCAAGCTTTTCGAGGAGTTCAGTGAGGTCGGTGCGCTCGTAGGACTGAAGGGTGCCGGTGATGACGACGGTCTTGCCCGCGAAGGGGCCGGAGGTGGGTTGGGCACCTTCGGGGACGTAGTCGACGGAGTTGAGGTTGACGCCGAGGGACCGCAGGTCGGCGAAGGTGTGGGCCGCCCGCTCGCTGTGGAGGTAGGCGTGGACGACGGGGGCGGTGTCTTTGCCGAGGCCGGTCTCGGGGCGGCGCGACGGGTCTTCGCTGAGGCCGAGTTGTCGGGCCTCTTCCTTGGAGAGCGACTTGGGGCGGAGTTCGAGTTCCGAGGCAGCGATGAGGGCGTCGAGGGAGGGGAACCGACGGGCGAGGAGGCGGGAGGTGGTGTCGCCGATGTGGCGGATGCCCATGCCGGCGAGGAGGCGGGCGAGGCCGCGGGACTTGGCGGCTTCGATGCCTTTGAGGATGTTGTCGGCCTTCTTCTCGCCCATGCGGTCGATCTGGAGGAGGGCGTCGCGGTGGTTGGGGAGGCGGAAGATGTCGGCGAAGGTCGAGAGTGGGATGGAGGACTCGGCGCGGATCTGGTCGATGGTTTTTTCACCGAGGCCGTCGATGTCCATCTGTTTGCGGCCGGTGAACCAGATCAGCTTCTCGCGAATCTGCGCGGGGCATTCGGGGTTGATGCAGCGGCGAGTGGTTTCGAGGCCCGGGTGATCGACGGACTCGGGGGGCTCGATCTCGACTTCGCCGCTGCAAACGGGGCAGTGGGCGGGTGGCGTGATGGGGGTGGCGTTCTCGGGACGGGAGGCGAGGACGACGCCGACGACCTGGGGGATGATCTCACCGGCTTTCTCGACGTAGACGGTGTCGCCGATGCGGATGTCCGTGCGTTGGTCCGGCACTTCGGTGGAGGCGTCGCGCACGCGGCCGTAGTTGTGCAGCGTGGCGTGCTGCACGGTCGTGCCGGCGAGGAAGACCGGCTCCATAGAGGCGCGAGGGGTGATCTTGCCGGTCTTGCCGACCTGGTGCTCGACCTTGATGAGGCGGGTGGTCTTGCGCTCGGCGGGGTACTTGTACGCGATCGCCCAGCGCGGGCTCTTGGACGTGAGACCGACGGCGCGTTGGTGTTCGAAGGAGTCGAGCCGGACGACCATGCCGTCGGTGGCGTGGTTGAGGGAGTGGCGCTTGGTCGCGAAGGCGTCGATGGCCTTGAGGGTGTCTTCGACGGTGTCGCATCGCGTGGAGTCGGTGCTCACGGGCAGACCCATGGCGCGGATGCGGGCGCAGAACTCGGAGAATGCAGGAGCGAACTGGGGGTCGCTAACCTCGCCCCGGCCGTGCGCGACGAAGGCGAGCTTGCGCTTGGCGACTTCGCGGGGGTCGAGCTGTTTCATCGCGCCGGAGGCCGCGTTGCGGGGGTTCACGAAGAGATCGAGGCCCTGGGCCTCGCGTTCCTCGTTGATGCGGTCGAACTCGGAGAGCGGGAGGTAGACCTCGCCCCGGACTTCGAGGACCGCCGGAGCATCGCCTGAGAGGACCAGCGGGATGGACGAGATGGCGCGGGCGGCGTGGGTGACGTCGTCGCCCTTCGTGCCGTCGCCCCGGGTGACCGCGTGCTTGAGCACACCGTTCTCGTACCGGAGGGAGAGCGCGAGGCCATCGATCTTGGGATCGCACGAGACGGCGAGGCGCGGTTGCGTCGAGAAGAGGCCGTCGTCGAGGTTCAGCGCCTTGTGCATGCGGGCGTACCACTCGCGGACCTCGGCCTCGCTGTAGGTGTTGTCGATCGAGAGCATCGGCGAGGCGTGCACGATCTGCGAGAAGCCCGCGATGGGCTCGCCACCGACGCGGCGGGTGGGGCTGTTGGGATCGTCGAGTTCGGGGTGTGCCGCTTCGAGCGAGGCGAGCTCCGCCAGCAGGCGGTCGAACTCGGCGTCGGACATGATCGGCGCGTTGTCGGCGTAGTACGCGCGGTTGGCGTGGTGGAGGAGGGCGCGGAGCTCGGTGATGCGGGTGTGGTGGGCCGGTCCCATGCCTGAGTCTACGGGATCAGTCGTGCGCGGTGCAACGATGCCGCGGAGGGGT
>JBEIUO010000740.1:0-1982 GCA_040374335.1 Phycisphaeraceae bacterium | reverse complement strand
TGCCCGAGTTGAGGCCCTCAATGTGCTTGTGTGCGTCCCCGAGGCTCCGCTCGAGCTGCGCGATCTGGTTGTAGGCGGCGTCGACCTTGGTGAGGAGGATCTTGATCTCCGTTTCGGAGGCTATGCGGGTCTGCGCCGCCCAAAACTTGCTCTTGGCCTTGAGGTCCTCCATCTGCACGTAGAGCAGGGTGGACGCGTCCCTGCCGCCACGACACGCGACGCGCTCAGCACCGCGGCGACTTCGGGGAAGGGGGCGGGGGGCGCGGCGGTGGGATTGCCGAAGCCGTTGAAGGCGTCGGCGGTGTTGCCGCGACGCGTGACATGATTCATGGGGAGTTCGGTGGCGACACCGTCGAGAACGAGGAAGAAGGTGCCGGTGCCGAAGTCGCTGCGGGCGGGCTGGATTTCGTCGGAGCGGATGCGGATGAAGTAGGTTTCACCGACTTCGGCGCGGAAGGTGGTGAAGGCGTCGTTGAGACGGCCGGCGTCGGAGTCGAAGGCGAGGCGGGTGACGGCGCCGGTGGAGCTGGACTGCTTGTAGATATCGATGCGGGAGTCGAGGCGGATGGAGAGGTCCTGCTGGGTGACCTGTGCGTTGACGGTGACGAGGCTGTTGAAGTCGGCGCGATCGGGGACAACGTAGCGGTAGACGATGTCCTGCTGAACCTGGAGGAGGGTGCCCTGGATGGGCGTGATGGGGATGAAGGCGCCGTCGGGGATATCGCTGCCGAGTTCGCGGGCGATGCCGGCGAAGGCGGGGACGATGTCGTCGGTGTCGGCGATTTCGAAGCCGACGTTTTCGGCGTTGACCTGGAGGGTGTAGGAGCCGGTGCCGGACTCGCGGGAGACGACGACGAAGTAGGTCTGACCGGCGGTGGCGATGAAGCCGCCCCAGCCGTCGGTGGCGGTACCGCTGGTGAGGACACCGTTGTTGGTACCGGAGGTGATTTCGGTCTGCGCGGCGTTGTAAACGGAGACGCGTGTGTTGAGTGTGGTGGGGGCGACTTCGTTGCGGGTGTCGGCGAGGACACTAACGAAGCCATCGGCGGGGGCGACGAACTGGTAGTAGTCGAAGTCGCTGCCGTTGATGACGGGGGAGATGTCACCGGCGGCGGAGCCGCGCTGGGTGACCTCGTCGATATCGATGACGACGGCGGAGCCGAAGTCACCGTCGAGGAGGCGGCGTTCTTCGAGGGCGGAGAGCCCCTCGGCAGCCATGCCGAAGCTCGAGCGAAGGCCGAGCGCGCGTCCAGCGCGGACGGTGATTCGTTCGATCAAACTCGCGGTCCGGCGCGCGAAGCTCGGAGAAGTCACGTTCTTCGACAGCAACGCACGGAAGTCCCATCTGCTCATTGCGGGCTCCAAAGTGGAAGCAACATCAGCGGTCGGGTGCATTTCTGGTGCACCCGACGGGAGGCACTGTCGCGGTGAGGACCTCGCGATCCAATCGCGAGATCTCCGCCCCCGCGCTTCCGATGGCCGATCCGCTCCGGGATCAGTGCAAGGGAATACCACGGGGGCTTCAACAGAGCCTTCCGAACCCAGCATACCGCGCGGAAACCGGGTTCGTCCAGCCGGGGTCCCCAGTTCGGGGTCAGACGGGGATCTGGACAGCATGGTTTTGGCCATGCTGCCCCGACGCCGTCTGTTCGGCACATGTTATTCGATCCGTCCACCGGACGGGTTGCCGAAATGGGGGTTTCCGGGCGAGGCGGTCGGGATCAGACACGTGGAGATTGAGTCTGAGCGGCGAGGCGGGCGAGGACGGCTTCGGCGAGGACGGCGGAGGCGTCGTAGATGGGGAGGGGGGAGACGACGTCTTCGACGAGCATTGCACCTTCGCTGAGGGCGAGGATGACGCCGTCGCAACCCTTGGCTTTGTACCAGTCGAGGAGGCGGCGGACGAAGGCGCGGGATTCGTCGCTGAGTCGGCCGAAGATGAGTTCGCCGAAGATGACGGCTTCGAGGAGGGCGGAGTCGGG
>JBEIUO010000251.1:0-4895 GCA_040374335.1 Phycisphaeraceae bacterium | reverse complement strand
GTGATGAAGCCGCGGCGGGTATTCGAAGCGCCGGATTGCGAGCGGTTGTTCGTGTTCACCACCCCCGCCCAGCGCGTCGGCGTGGGCGCCGGCCGCCGTCCCGTGGCCCAGGTGGTCGAGTACCTCCGGCGGCGGGGTGTCCCCTTTGGCCTGCTCACCAACGGGCGCGAGTGGCGCTTCGTGTGGGCGGACACCGACAGCCTCGCTTGGGTGGAGTGGGACGCGGACCGCTGGCTCGATGTGGATGTGTGCTCGGCACAACTGGACGTGTTCCGGCGGCTCGTGTCGTGGTCCGCGCTCGCTCGCGGCGGTACTCCTCTTTCACCCCTCCTCGACGCGATTCGCGACACCCGCCGCGGCCAAGCGAAACTCAGCAAGGAGCTTGGCGAACGTGTCCGGCGCTCGGTCGAGACCCTGCTGCGCGCCCGTGCCCCGGTCGTCGCCCCCGCCTGGAATGACCACGGCGGCGCCGACCTCTACGTGGCCGCCTGCCACCTCATCATGCGCCTCGTGGTAGTGCTGTTTGCCGAGGCACGCGAACTGCTCCCGGTCGAAAATCCGGTTTACCATCAAGCCTACGGGCTCCGCGGCTTACTCGACCAGCTCGACCGGCTCACCCCAGAGCGGCGCCGCGCGCGCCAAGCGGCGTGGCCCCGCCTCTTGGCGTTATTCCGTTTGCTCCATGCGGGTTCGCCCCACCCCGCCCTCGCCGTCCCCGCTTATGGTGGGGATCTGTTCAAGGGTGGCGACATCGACGGGGGTGGCCTCCAACGCGCCCTCGCCCTACTCGAATCGGTGGCCGAGTCCCCCGACGACGACGCCATCCACCGGATCCTCGTCCTGCTCACCCGCACCGAGATCCGCGTTCGGGAGGGAGCAACCTACCGGAAGGTGGCTGCCCCGGTGGACTTCACCGAGCTCACGAGCGAGTACATCGGCATCCTCTACGAGGGACTCCTCGATTACGAGTTGCGCCGCGCGGGGGACGAGCCCATCGTATTCCTCGCCCTCGGGGACCAGCCGGCGTTGCCGCTCGACCGCCTCGAACGGATGGACGAGAAAACCCTCGCGGCGCTTGTGGAGAAGGCCAAGGTCAAAAAGGCCGCCGCGGAGGACGAGGATGAGGGAGACGACGAAGCCGGGGACGAGGACGCCGAGGCGGAGCAGGGCCTTGGCGAGCCCCTGCCCGACGAGCCCCAGCCCGACGAGCCCCAGCCCGGGGATCAGGGCGTCGGGCTGACCCTGGACGACGCGCGCGCCGCCGCCCGGGCCCGCGCGGTCGAATGGGGCCGTCGCGCCGCCCGCGCCGGCAAGTTGGTGAAGAAGGGCAAACCGACCGATCCCGCCTACCTGCGTGATCTCGACGCCGCGGCCAACCAGCTCATCGCCGACGTGAAGTTGCCCGGCGAACTGTTCCTCGTGCGTTGGGGGTGGCACACGCAAAGGCGCGGGCACCTTCTATACCCGCCCGCAACTCACGATGCCGACCGTACGCCGCACCCTGGACCCGCTGCTCTACGAGGGAGAAGGTAAGGAACGGGTCGTCCGGACGCCCGAGCAGATCCTATCGCTCAAGGTCTGTGACCCGGCGATGGGCTCCGGGAGTTTTCTCGTGGCCGCGTTGCGCACGCTCACGACCACGCTGGTCGAATCGTTGCATGTCCACGGGCGGTTGAGCACCGCCAACGGCGGCACCACCATCCAGTGTGACGCCTTCCCCGAAGCGGATCGGGCGCTGCCCGCGTCATCGGTGCCGGGGGCGGCGGACGAGCGGCTGGACGCGCTCGCCCGGCGGGCGGTGGTCGAACACTGCCTCTACGGCGTGGACCTCGACCCCCTCGCCGTGGAGCTTGGCCGCGTGGCGCTCTGGGTGGAAACCCTCGACAAACGGCTGCCCTTCACCTTCCTCGACCACAAACTGCGCTGCGGCAACGCGCTCATCGGCACGTGGCTCGACCGGTTCCGCGACTATCCGCTCCTCGCGTTTGACCGCGAGAGCCCGGACAAGAAGTGGAAGGGAGTCCACCACCCGGCGGACACCTGGGCCACGGCGCTCAAGGCCAAACGGGACGAGGTGGTGGCCGAGCAGGCCGCGCTCCTCGGCGGGCAGGTCCCGATCTTCCCGGGCGCCTCGGACGAGGAGCTGAAGGCAGCGACCGACCGGGTGCGCCGACTCTACCGCGAACTGCGGGCGGTGCCCGCCGGACGGCCCGACGAGCGGGCGCGCATCTGGCGCGAACGCATCCAGGCGGACCCGGCCTTGATCCGCGTGCGCGAGGCCTTCGACACGTGGTGCGCGCTGTGGTTCTGGCCACTCGACCACATCGCCGAGGCGCCGGGGCCCAGGACCCTTCACGCCCCATCCCCGGAGGCGCGCGACACCGTGAAGGCGGTGCGCGACCGTGTGCGTTTCTTCCACTGGGAGCTCGAGTTCCCGGACGTCTTCACGGAGCTGGGGGCGGGATTCTCCGCGGTGGTGGGAAACCCGCCGTGGGAGATCCAGAAGCCCAACAGCAAGGAGTTCTTCTCCAATCTGGACCCGCTGTATCGGGCCTACGGCAAGCAGGAGGCGCTGGGTGTACAGCGTCGGCTCTTCGAGGCGCATGAGGCGGTCGAGCACGACTGGTTGGCCTACAACGGGGATTTCAAGGACCGCGGGAACTTCGTGCGGTACGCCGCGGAGCCCTTCGGCGACGGCAAGATCGGCGGGCACGAGGGGGACGTGTCGCTCGGGCGCGGCGCCGGCGGCACCGAGCTGCACCGCAAGTGGCGGGCGCGGCGGGGGCGTTTCGTGGGCACCAGCGACCCGGCGCATCCCTTCCGCCATCAGGGCTCGGCGGACCTCAACACCTACAAGATGTTCGTGGAGGTTGGGCACGCGCTGCTGCAGAAGGGAGGGCAGATCGGGGTGGTGGTCCCGAGCGGGCTCTACACGGACAAGGGCACGGGAGAGCTGCGCAAACTCCTGCTCGACCGCTGCGCCTGGCGGTGGCTGTACGGGTTTGAGAACCGCGACCAGATCTTCGACATCCATCGCAGCTTCAAGTTCTGCGTGTGCATCGCGCTGAAGGGCCGGACGACCGAGGCCATCCAGGCGGCGTTTATGCGCCACGACCTGGAGGACTGGGCGGGGGCGGTGGGGGTGCTGGGGTATCCAGGGGAGGCGATCCATAGATTCTCGCCGAAGAGCCTGAGCGTGCTGGAGATCCGGTCGGAGCGGGACTTGGCGGTACTGTCGAAGCTGTACGCGAACGGGGTGCTGCTGGGGGATGAGGGGCCGGATGGATGGGGGATCAAGTACGCGCGTGAGTTCGACATGACGAACGACTCCGAACTGTTCCCGAGCCGCGAGGTGTGGGAGCGTCGCGGTTACAAACCGGATTCATACGGCCGCTGGGTGCGCGAGGGCGAGCGGGCGCTGCCACTCTATGAAGGCCGCATGATCGGTCAGTTCGACTTCAGCGACAAGGGGTGGGTTGGAGGCAAGGGTCGGTCGGCTGAGTGGCGCGAACTCCCTTGGACATCAAAGACCGTCGAACCTCAGTACCTGATGGGCCAGGCAGACTGGCGGGGCGCGCTTTCATCGGGCACGGGAGAGAAGGCGAGATTTTCTGGCGTCAAGCTGACGTTTATGGCCATCGGCTCGGCCACGAACCGACGCTCCATGTTTGCCGCGCTCGTCCGCGACGTGCCTTGCGGAAACGCGGTGCCGGTCCTTCAGACGGACGCCGGCATCGTCGGTGACCTCGCCCTCGCGGCAGCGATGAACTCGTTCGCCTACGACTTCTCACTCCGGCTCCGACTTGGTGGTCTGAACCTAAACTATTTCGTGGTCGCGGAGACGGGACTGCTTCGCCGGCAGGTCCTGAGCAGCGCGGTTCCGCGCATCGCAGCAGGGCTGAGCTTTGCGCACCCTTGGTTCGCGCCGGTTTGGGTCGACGCCGCGCCGAGCCTTGGCCGATGCCCTCCCCGAGAGTGGGCCTTGACTCCCCACGAGCGCCTCCGCCTCCGCTGTATCCTCGACGCCATCGTCGCCGTGCTCTACGGCCTCGACCACGATGACTTCGCGTGGATCCTGCGCGACTGCGACCACCCCGCCGCGCGCCTCTCCGACAAATCCTTCTGCCGCACCCTCGATCCCAAGGGTTTCTGGCGTGTCGACAAGGGCCAGGACCCCGAACTGCGCCACACCGTACTCTCCCTCGCCGCCTTCGACGATCTGCAGCGCACCATCGCCACCGCGGGGAGCCGCGATGCGGGCATCCAGGCCTTCTGCGACCAGCACGACGGCGACGGCTGGATGCTCCCCGAGACCCTGTGCCTCGCCGACCTTGGCCTGACCCGCTCCGTCGACGTCGGCACCTATGACGACCGCGCCCGCAACGCGCAGCCTGTCCGGTCCCGCATGGGCGAGCGCTTCCTCGACTGGCAGCTCGCCCAGACCCCTGAGGAGTCGTGGGCCGAGTGCGAGCGGCACGCGAGGGCGATATTGGAGGGAGGGCCGGCGCCTGCTCCCTCGGCCCCGGTCGCTGCTGCGCCCGCGGCAGCCGCGCGCGGCCAGCAGTCCCTTTTCCCACATCTGCGATAGCACTGTCCACTTTCTCCCCGGATCCCGCCCATGGCACTCACCTTCACCGCGACGAACTACCGAGTCCTCAAGGAGCTTCGTTGGTCACCTGCAGGCGTCTGCCTCCTCACGGGCGCCAACGGCGCCGGCAAGACCACGACCCTATCGGCCTTCCAGTTTCTCGCTGCGCTCTTTCAGCGCGGGCACGAGGCGGCCCTTGGCTCGCAGGGAGGCTTGAACTTCCGCAGGCTCGGCGCCCCGCCCGATGAGCCCGTGACGTTCTCGCTGTCCGTCGGGGACCTGACGTGGATCCTCCGGTTCCCGATGT
>JBEIUO010000396.1:0-3686 GCA_040374335.1 Phycisphaeraceae bacterium | reverse complement strand
TACACACCACAAACAACGAAGTCAACTCACCCCATGGCCTTCAAGATCGCCTGCAAGTCGTCGGCGACCTTGATGGGCGGGTTGGAGTACCGGCCCGTCGGCTTGGATGCACCCAAGTCATGGGAACCCGCCTTCATGTCCATGCCGGTGTGGTACCCGACCGTGACGTCCGGGTCCTTGAGCACGTGGCCGGTGAGAATGCAGGCGATAGTCTCGTGGGGCTTGATGACCCCCTCGCGAACGAGCATCCTGGCCCCCGCGACCGAGGCGCCGGAGGCTGGTTCACAACCGAACCCGAATCGCCCCACCAGAGCCTTGTGCTCCACGATCTCGGCGTCGCTCACGCTCCGCACAACGCCGTTCATCGCGTGCATCGCACGGAGCGACTTCGACAGGTTGACCGGGCGGTTGATCTCAATCGCCGTGGCCACCGTATGGGCACGCTCGTTGGCGTCGTCCATCCGCTTGTACTCGGCCGCGACCTTGGCGCGATCAAAGGTACCCCGGAGCGACAGCGGGTTCCCCCCGTGCGGCTGCCAGCGAACCCCGAGCTCGTTGTACACCCGATCTAGCGTGCGCGAACCCTGGGCCTGAATGACCGCCAGCCGCGGGATCTTGTCGACCAGTCCGAGAGCCTTGAGCTCGATGAAGGCCTTTCCGAACGCCGAGCAGTTGCCGAGGTTGCCACCCGGCACGACGATCCAGTCGGGCACGCGCCAATCGAGGCCCTCAAGGATGCGGAACATGATGGTCTTCTGCCCTTCGAGTCGGAAGGGGTTCACCGAGTTCATCAGGTACACGCCCACCTGAGGCATGTTCTCCGCGATGTGCTTGATCCGCGCGAGACAGGCGTCGAAGTCTCCCGCGACCTGGAGCGTCACCGCCCCGTACTCGAGAGCCTGGCTCAGCTTTCCGTAGGCAATCTTCCCGTCACCGATGAAGACGAAGCACTTCATCCCCGTCAGCGCCCCGTACACGGCGAGCGACGCGGACGTGTTCCCGGTCGACGCGCACGCAACCCGCGTCGCGTTCACCATTCGGGCGTGCGTGAACGCCGCGGCCATCCCGTTGTCCTTGAAACTCCCGGAGGGGTTGAATCCCTCGTACTGAAGATACAACGCCCCCCCCGCCATCGGATCCAGACCCACATCCACGCCGAGCAGGTCCGCCCGCTGGAGATTCGTCCGCCCCTCGCCGATCGTCACGATCTGCGTCGGGTCGTTGTAGAACGGGAGCAAGTCTCGGAACCGCCACACACCCGAAAAATCCAGCGCCGAGTCGGTTGAAGGCCCCGAGCCCGCGGCGAAACGGGGACCCTTCGTCAGGTCGCGCCGCTCGATCCAACCGAAGTCCTTGTGCGGGAAGCCGCTCCAGTCGTAGTCCACATCCAGGAGCCCCCCGCACTTCGGGCACCCCACCAGAATCTGCGAGACGGGGTACTCGGCGGCACACTCCGCGTTCAGGCAGCGTTGGACCGCCCTTGAACCGCCGGTGCGGGCAGAATCGCACGAAGATTGGAGTTTCAACTGGTTCATCCCCCATGGTAGCTGCCGCGAGCCAGCCCGGTCACCGATCCGCTACCCTCTACGGAACGGGAGCCACATGTTCAAGAGTCGATGGAAGTGGTTGCTGGGGTTCTTGGCCGCGGAAG
Source organism: Phycisphaeraceae bacterium (assembly GCA_040374335.1). GTDB lineage: Bacteria > Planctomycetota > Phycisphaerae > Phycisphaerales > UBA1924 > JBEIUO01. The sequence continues at coordinate 2,035 of JBEIUO010000396.1, read as the reverse complement.
CGGTCGTCGCGTACGCGCTCTGCGCCGTTCTGCTGTCCACCAGCTTCAGCGATCTGCTGCAGGTGCCATCCCAACTCGTACACCCGGAGTACGCACTCCCGGTGAGCGCCAGCATCGCCTGCCTACTCGCGTTGCAGTTGGCGTTTCTCACGCCCGTTGCCTTCCCGATCCTGAAGGCCGACGCTCGACCCGGCTGGGCACGCCTGCTGCTCAGCGGCTTCGCCGTCACGTTGATGGTGGTTGTGCCGCCCGTGTACGCCATCGCTGTCGCGTGCCAGTTCTTTGATCTCGAGTTCAAGACGTTCCCGCTCGAACTGCTCTTCGAAGACTACCCGCAGATCACCCTACTCCTCGCGATGCTCGTCATCGGCCCGATCGTGACACTCGTTCTCCGCCGCAAGTGGTCCGCGGGCATTCCCGTCCGGCAGAGTGTGCACATCGCCGGACTCGCCAGCGGGATCCTCGTTGCCGGTGCGGTGATGATCCCCATCTCCGCCCTCGAGACCCTCAAGGCACACAAGCTCGCGTCTGACGTCATTACGGCGTTCGAGTCCGATCCGCTTCGCATCGCGCTCTTCAGCCTTCCGCTGGTCGGATGGGCCGTCGCCACGCCGCTCCTGATGCGCTTCGCGAAGCGTCACCCCGGCGATTCCGCCCTCGACAAGCTCGCCGCACGCCTTCTCCTCGGAACGATCTTCGAAGTAGCCGCGATCATCCCCTTTGACGTCATGGCGAGGCGTCGCAACAACTGCTACTGCTTCGAACCGAGCTTCTTCGCGCTCATCGCCGCGGCGAGCGCGGGGTTCATCGTCTTCGGGCCGGCGGTCTTTCTGATTGTCGGACGCCGCCGCGCCAAGGCATTCAGCACGGTCTGCCCCGCGTGCGAGTACGACATGTCGGGTTTCCCCCACGCGTTGCGTTGCCCGGAATGCGGGGCCGGCTGGAAGAGCCCGCCCAAGGACCCCGCCGCGCCGCCGAAGGACCCCGCCGCGTGAGTTCATCCGCACGTCATCCATTGCTTCGCCCGATGCTGCTCGTGCTGCTCATCGGTGTACTCGCTTGGCTCGCACACTTCACCGGCCCCGAGGATCTCCACGACGACGACCAGCTCAAGCCCGCCGCGTACGCACTCGACATCATCCGGAACAACCGTTGGATCGTTCAGACCGATTTCGACAACAGTGTGACCTCCAAGCCCCCGCTCTACCAGTGGCTGGTTGCCATCGCCGCGTTGCCCCGAGACAGGGTCGACGAGCTGGCGCTGTACCTCCCCAGCGGTGTGGGGATCATCGGCGCGGCATTGCTCGTCTGCTGGGCCGCCGCAAGCCGGTACGGCGCGAACGCGGGACTCTGCGCCGGCGGCATCGTCATCCTCAACACACTCGCCGCGAAACACCTCTGCCTCGCTCGCACCGATGCCCTCTTCACCCTCACCGTGACCGCGACGGCCATCGCGGCGTTGCTCGCATGGGAACGCGGCGGAACGCGACGTTGGACGCTGTTCTGGCTCCTCGCCGCCCTCGCCACCATGACCAAAGGCCCCCTCGGACTCGTTCTCGGCGCGGGCGGCCTCGTCGCGGCAGCGTGGGATCGGAAAGCACCGGACCGCCCCGCGATGCGCGGTTCCCACCTTCCCGGCGTGCTCCTCTTCCTCGCGATCTGCGGCGGGTGGTTCGCCCTCGCCGTCATGGTCGACGGCCAGCCCGTCATCGACAAGATGATCGGCCGCGAACTCGTCGGCCACGCGGTTGCCGCAGAATCAGGCAAGGCTCCGTTCTCGAGGGTCTACCAACCAACACTCTACTTCCTCGCCCGCTTCCTGCCTTGGAGCCCCATCGCGGTGCTCTCGCTGATCCGGGTCTGGCGACGCCCAGCCGCCGTTGCCGAAGGCCGGCGCCTCGAACGGTTCTGCGTCTGCTGGTTCCTTCTCGGCATCGCGATTTTTTCCATCCCGGGACATCAACGTGCGGACCTGCTGCTCCCCCTGTTCCCCGCCGTTGCGATCCTGGTTGGACGGGCACTCGCCGAACTCGGC
>JBEIUO010000083.1:0-7752 GCA_040374335.1 Phycisphaeraceae bacterium | reverse complement strand
GATTCAGCAGCAGTGGGAGGAGGCTCTCCTGCCCGAGTTCTTGCAGCAGAACCAGATCCCGCCGATCCCCCAGATCGACGACGCCATCAACAACCTTGACACACAGCAGCAGTTGGACAAGAAGGAAAAGTAAGCCCCGCGATTCGGAGAACCATGCAATGAAAACCATCATGAATCGGATCAGAGCGGCCTCGATCGGCCTCATCGTCGGAGCTGGACTCCTTGTCGCTTCCCCGGCGCTCGCGCTGGACCGAGTCACCCTCAAGGACGGAACCGTCTACGAGGGTGAGATCGTCCGCGAAGAAGCCTGCTGCGTCTGGATCAAGATCGACAAGAGCGGCAAGAAGCAAGAGAAGATGTTCTTCAAGTCCGACACCAGCGCGGTCGAGCGGAACGTCGACGCCGCCACCCCCGTCGACAAGCCCGCGAACGCTCCGGCTGACAAGCCAGCCGAGAAGCCGGCCCAGCCCGCCACGACGGACGCCACGAAGCCCGCTGATACGTCCGACGCGAAGACGGACGAGAACGCCGATGCGCCCAAGCCTGTCTACACCGGTGCTCCCCGCGCCGCCGTGGTCACCATGGGTGATCACAAGGGCGAGAAGGACATGGTCGGCATCTTCATGACCGCCTACGCCCTCGAGAAGGCCCGCCCCCTGCTCGAAGAGGAAATCGGCACTGATAAGAGCGGCGTCGTTGTTCTCCGCGTGTCGTCTGGTGGTGGTGCGTTGTTCGAGATCCAGAAGATCTCCGATGAGATCCACTTCAACTACAAGAAGCGATTCCGCGTCGTCGCGTGGATCGAATCCGCCATCTCGGCCGCCGCGATGAGCGCCCTCTGCATCGAAGAAATCTACTTCACGCCCGTCGGGAACTTCGGCGCGTGCACCGGCTATAGCGGTGCCCTCGTCGCCGTCAAAGGCTTCCAGCTCGAGGAAGTCCTTTCGATGATGCGGGAGATCTCCGGTCGCGGCGGGTACCACCCCGACATCATGCGTGCCATGCAGATCCAGCACCCCCTCTCCTGCACCATCGACGAGAATGGCAAGGTCAACTGGTACCCCGACACCGTCTCCGGCAAGATCGTCGTCAACCGCGACAACGAGATCCTCACCTTCAACGCCACCAACGCCCTCGAAGTCGGCTTCTCCCGCGGCACCGCCGTCAACATCCAGGAACTCCAGCAGAAGATGGGCTACAAGGAGCTTGAGTGGATCGGTGAGAGCATGGAGGGCATCGCCTGGCCCGTCTGCAAGGCCGAAAAGTGGACGATGAAGTTCCGCGACCAGACCAAGAAGGATCAGGACGAAGCCAACAACGTGATGCGCGACTACCAGCGCAACCGCGGTGCCGCAGAGGCCGCCCAGCCCGAGGACCGTCCCCCCTTCGTCAACAAGGCCCGCAAGGCCCTCGACCGCCTCAAGAAGATCGCCAAGTCCAACCCCGCCATCGTCATCTTCACCATCGGCGCTGAGCCCGATCAGCTCCTCGAATGGCTCGAGCAGCAGGAACGCGAACTCAAGCAACTCCTCCGCGATAAGTAATCATCCTCTCCGATCGCATTCCCTCCCCGCGGACCCTCCGGTCCGCGGGGCTTTTTTTCCCCCGCTCCGCTCCTAACCTCCCCTATGCGCATCATCGCCGGTGAATACCGCCGCCGTGTCCTCGAGACCCCCCCAGACGCCGAAATCACCCGGCCCATCCCAGACCGCGTGAAGGAGTCGCTCTTCATGCTCCTCCGCGGCCACTGCGAAGGCGCCACCGTCTTCGACGGCTTCGCCGGTACCGGTGCCATCGGTCTCGAAGCCATCAGCCGCGGTGCCAAACGCTGCGTCCACGTCGAGAAGCACCCCGCCATCGCCGAGATCCTCGAACGCAACATCCTCGAACTCGGATGCGGCGACCGCTGCGACGTCGTCCGCGGCGACGCCCTCGGCCCCGGCGCAATCGCACGCTGCCCCCGCCCCCTCAAGCTCGCCTTCCTCGATCCGCCCTATCCCCTCGTGCGGGAGCTGACCGGATATCGGCGCGTCATGGCCCAGATGAAGGCCCTCATCGCCCTTCTCACCGACGACGGCTACGCCATCCTCCGCACCCCGCACCCGCTCTGGCTCGAAGCCGCCGCCCCTGTCGCCGCCGCGCCCGTCGAGCCCATCCGCAAGTTCAAACGCAAGGGCAACGAGCGCTCCAAGTGGAAGCAGGACGTGCTGAACCCGCGTCCTCGTCGCACCGAGGAACCGCCGGAAGAGGATGTGATCGATCCCACTATCCAGGTCGAGGTCGACAAGACCCCAGCCCCGGAGACTGCCGCCCAGGAGAAGGTGCTCGCCGACCTCAAGATCGAGGGCGCCATCGGACCCGAGACGCACCTCTACACCAACATGGCGGTCCACCTCTACATGCGTCAGCGCTGATCACTATCGCGGCAGGACAAGCCACTCGCCCAGCTTCTGGGTGCGGTAGGCGTCGTCCCAACTGTTGTGGTTCGCCTGCGGGAAGTAGGTCGCCTTCACGTCGGCACCCGGCGCGTGGGCCTTGATCGCCGCGACGATCGTGCGGGTCTGCTCGGGCTTCACGACGTCGTCCTTCTCGCCGTGGAAGGCCCACACCGGCAGTGCCGACGCGCCAGGCGCAATAGCCGAAACGTCGCCGTACCCGCAGACGGGCGCGAGACGGGAGAAGAGCCCCGGATGCCGTGAACCGATGACCCACGTGCCGTGCCCGCCTTGAGACAGGCCGGTGAGCGCGATGCGGGCGGGATCGATGGTGAACTCGCGTCGGGTGGCCTCGAGTGCGCCGAGCACCACGGCCTCGTGGTCTTCCCAAGCGGTCTCGAACTCGGGCTTCTGGGGGAAGACGACGATGCACGGCCAGCCCGCTTCGTCGAGCATGATGGCGGGGAGCAGCCCGACGCCCAGTTGCCGCTGCCCGTCACGCCCGCACTCACCCTTGCCGTTGAGGACCACGACGCAGGGCCACGGGCGCGACGCGTCGTATCCGCGCGGCACGTAGACGGCGTACTTGTACTGCTGGTCGGCGATGGTGAGGGTGCGGAAGAGCACCCCGGTGGTGGTTGTCGCGGTCGTCATGGGGCCGTCCGTGGTATTCGAGGTCTGCGTGCATCCGCCGGCGAGCAGGGCACAAAGCATCGCGGCGAGGGCGGGGCGGTTCATCTGCGGCTCCGGTCAGGACTTCACGCTGGTCATCGACGCGATCGCCAGCGGCAAGAGGATCATCACGGGCAGGAAGACCGACAAGTGCGGGGGCAGGCCCGGGATGTTCGCCTCGGCACCCAGCACCCCGCCGACCTGAGAGATCAGCGCGATCGGGGCGCACTTGAGGCTCTGGATGATCATGCTCGTCGGCTCGCGCTGCAGGAAGAATGGCAGGCAGATCAGCAGCGAAAGCAAGTTCGCCGCCATGGTCGCGAGCCGGCCCCAGCGGTTGCGTTCGAGGTCGCGGATCATGGCCACCGGCGGCTCCGGCTCGCGCCGGTACTGGTCCAGCAACTCGGTGACCTGCTGGGTCGACAAGTTGTGGCGGTATTCCTTGTATCGGCGGAGCTTCAGTAGCGTCGGGCTCAGGTCGGTCTCGATGCTGGCCACCGGCTGAAACGCGGTCTCGGGGTTGGCCCCCCGGTCGATCCGTGATTCCATGCGGCCGTCCTGCAGCACCCACGCCCCCTCGCGCCAGCGTGCGGACTTCGCGGTGATGCGGCCCGTCATCAGCCCGTCGCCGTCGATCTCGTAGATCCACAGGCCGTCGATCGAGCCGGCGGTGGCGTCGAAGCTGCGGGCGTAGAAGATCCGGCCCTTCGCGTCGGCCGTCATGAACCGGTTCACCGCCGCGAGCGACCGCTGGCCCGCCTCGTCCTTCGTGCGCGTCAGGAGCTCGGCGAGTCGCGGGAGGATGATCTCGCGGTTGATGCCCTGGAACAGGGTCAGCCCGATGGCCACCATGATGAGCGGTCGTGCGACCCGCGTCAGGCTCTGCCCGCTCGCCAGCATCGCCACAAACTCGCGGTGCTTGACCATCTGCGCACACGTGAACCCCATGCCGCCCACCCGCATCAGGCCCAGCAGGTAGTTGAACAGCAGGAACAGCCGGGGCCACCAGAGGTCCAGCACCAGCGCGGCGGCGAGCAACCCCGTGCGGAGCGAACTGGGCTCCTGTCCGGTTGGGGTTGGGGTCTTCTGGGCGATCTCCACGAACTCGTCGAAGTTCAGGGAGAAGTCCACGACGATCACGAACGTGAACAACACCACATGCAGCAACACGATGTTGAACAGGTACTGACGGATGATGTAGCGATCGAGCGTGCGCATCGGCAGACTGAAGAATAGGAGCCCCGACACGGAACGACCGGGGGGTGTTTGCGGGTCAGCCCGCAACGGTTTGAACCACCCGCTTCGACCGCAGCAGCCGCAGCGCAAGGCCGCTCGCGGCCCAGCCCAGGATCGCGGCGACGTAGACGTCGGTCGCGTAGTGGGCGCCCGCCAGCATGCGGGTTGCGCCGCACCCGACGGCCAGTGGGATCGCGATCCAGCCTGCTGCGGGCCACTGGCGGGCGATGAGGAATGCCGCGCCGAACGCGACCGCCGCGTGGCTGCTGGGCATGCCGTGGCCGGGGCCCTTGGAGAACCCCTCGTTCATCCAACTGAACCAGTACAGGCCATCATCGCCCGGACGCTGCCGCATCACCACCACCTTCATGATCTCAGCGGCGAGTCCGCCTGTGAAGGCTGCCAGGGCGATCGTCGCGCCCCGGCGCCACCAGTCCACCACGCCGCGAGAACGCTCGGCGAGGGCGACAATCGTGCCGGCGATCAGCCACGTCGGGAGATACCCGCATTGCCGCAGGACTTGGTACAGGTCCTTGCCCTTCACACGCTCGAAGACCTCCGGCGCGAGCTTGGTGAGCCGCCAGAGTTCACGGTCCAGCAGCGTTAGGACAAGCAGCCCGATGCACACCGCCAGCCACAACCCCAGCAGCTTCACGCGATCTGTCTTTGGTGCGTCGGTCATCGAGCAGGCTCCGTCGGAATCCCGCGGTAGCCGCGGCAGACCATCGCGGGACGACCCCTCTTGAGATCACCGTCGAGGGTGAAGGGTCCACCGACGTCGTCGAAGAACGGGGTCCAGCTCTCGCGGGTGCCGCCGACCACAAGTGCGGGGCGACCGAGCAGCGAAGGGTCGCGGAGATCGGTGTCGCTCCAGAAGTCGTACTGCGTCACGCGGCCGTGCCCCAGCGTCCGCCCGGAGCAGTACACCAGCGGCCGCCCCTGCATGTAGAAGCGAAGCTGCGCAGCGCGGCCGTAGTGCATCGCGACGAGGAAGGGCTTGGTGCCATCTTCCGCGAGCGTTGTGATCTGAGCGTCGGCGTCGATAGCCATCGAGCGGATACCCGAGAGCCTCGCGGCGGGGATGATCGAAGGCACAAGCATCGCGAGTCGATCGGCCAAGGGCAGCGCGACCCCCGCGGCGATGCCGATCACGAGTGTGGCCCACCAGACCGCGAGCGCAGGAGATTGGGGCCGTCTGAGGAACCACCCTTGCCACGGTCGGGGTTCGGGAAGGGCCCGCCACGCGGCGATGCGCTGCCGCAGGCGTTCGAGTCCCGCGGCGAGTTCGATGCCGGCAAGGGCCAGTGCGGTGATGAACGCCGCGAGCGACCAGTTGCCCTCGGGTTCGGTGATGAAGCTGACGACGAGGTAGAAGGCAAAGAGCGCGACCCACGCGCAGGCGAGGAGCCGTCGGAGTGGGAGCGTGGTGGCGTCGCCGAGTCCGCGTGCGGCGCGCACCGCACCGAGGGCCCCGAGGAGCACGGCGGGGCCGATCATCCCGATGGGTCCGAGCACGTAGACGAGCGTCCAGAGCGGTGAGTACCGCCAACCGCCCGAGCCCTGGGTGACGGGCATGTCGCCGCCCTGCACGCCCAGATGCCCGAGGAGGTGCGCGATGGTGGGCCACCCTTCGCGTGCGTTCCATAACACGACCGGCAGTGTTCCGAGTGCCGCCGTGGCGAGGCCGAGCGCGGCCCAGCGTCGCCATTGCCGTGCGAGGCGGAGGTCGGCGCGGCGCCAGAGGGCGAAGATCACGAGCGAGATCGGCATCGCGACGATGGTGTACTTGAAGAGGAAGCCCGCTCCGAGGGCGAGCCCCATCGCGATCCACGCGGCCCTACCTTCGCGGAGCAGCGCGGAGCACGCGGCGAGCGCCGCCATCGCCCAGCACGCGGCGTAGGGGCCATCGATGGTCATGAGCATCGACGAAGCCTGGAGCATCGGGGCGCACAGCACGCACACCGCCGCGAGGAACCCGGCTTTATGTCCGCCGGCCATCGCGGCCATGCGGGCGACGCAGAGCGCAACGATCGCGCCGCAGATCGGTGCCGCGGCCCGCACGCCGAACTCACTGGTTCCAAAGAGCTCCGTCATCGCCCGGATCAGCCACGCGATGCCGGGTCCTTTTGTGTAGTACGAGAGCGCGGGTCGGAGGCTCCATTCCCAATAGAACGCTTCATCTTCGATGAGCGGGATCGTGCAGACCCACAGCAGCGCGGCGAAACGGGCGATCGTGACGCCGCCGACAAGGGCAAGGGTTGCCCGCCATCCCGCGAGTCGGTTCGGGGCGTTGGCTGATTCGTGCGCCATGCGTCAGTGCCGTGCCATCGTGCGGTAGAGCACCGCGGTGTAGACCGCGAACCCCGCGACGCTGCTCCAGAGCAACGCAAGGCCGATCTCGCCGGACGACTTGACTACCTGAGTTCCGCCCTGGATCGTGACGATCGCGGCCATGGCGGGGAGGAAGCTCCAGAGGTAGATGGTCAGCGGGGTGCGACGGCTCATCGTGATCGCGGCGAGTGCGCCGACGAGGATCGCGAGGCCGCAGGTGAAGCTGAGCGCGAGGCGCTCGTGCACCTTGGCGAGCACGCCGCGGTCCAGGTTGCGGATCTTGCGGCGGAGCTCGACGGCGGACTTCACCACGAAGTCGTCGTCCTTGCGGGCGTCGGCCTTCGCGAGGACTTCGAGCGTCGGCATGGCGAGGTAGGGCGCGAGGAAATCGGAGTCGTCCGCGTGCCGGGGCATGGAGAGGCTGGCGAGGGTGATGTCGCCGCGCTGAAGGCCCTCGGCGGGCATGCTGGCATTGCCGGGCTCGCGGGTCTTTGCCTGCAGGAACTCGAGCTGCATCTCGAGCCGGCGCGTGTACCGGTCTTCGCCCATGTCGGTGATGAGGTAGGCGTCGGGAGAGCTGATGAGCATCTCGACCGAACCCTCTCGGTCGACACCGCGGGTGAGCTGCGCTTCGACTTCCTTCGAGCCCTTGGCCGGCAGGATGCGCAGGCCACGGGAGTCCCATGCGAAACCGCCGGCCTTCACGCGGATCCGGCTCCCGCGAGCGTCGCGGAGGTCGAAGGTGTTGGCCTCTGCGGTCTGGCGGGAGAGCAGCTCGCGGGCGTCGCGTTCGGCGAGAAGGATGGCGAGGTCGCGTCGGGGGAAGTTGATGCCGCTCATCCGCGCAGGCTCTGTGGAGAGGGCCCGGAGTTCCTGATAGGTCAGGAACGCGGGCGAGTCGCGGAACATGTCGGGCACGTTCCAGCGGAGTACGGTGTCCTTGCTGCCGGTGGTCCACTCGTTGGCCTTGATGGCCACGACGTTCTGGAGCCGCATGACGACGCGCGAGATGGAGCCGCCTTGCGCGGGCTCTTCGGAGCCGGATGAATCATCACCGGGGAAGAGCCACATGGTCGCG
>JBEIUO010000769.1:0-1813 GCA_040374335.1 Phycisphaeraceae bacterium | reverse complement strand
GATGAGGATGACGGGGGCCTTTGGGCTGGTGCGTTTGGCGGCGGCGAAGACTTCGTAGCCGTTTCGATCGGGCATGCGGATATCGGAGAGGATGAGGTCGAAGGCGTCGGGGCCGGCGGCTTCGAGGCGTTCGATGGCGACTCCGCCGTTTTCACAGACGACGACGGTGCAGCCGCGGTTTTTGAGCACGCTGCCGACGATTGCGCGGATCTTGGGTTCGTCGTCGGCGATGAGGACGCGTTTGCCGGCGAGGATGGGGTCGCGGGTTTTGTTGTTGAGGGCCTGTTCGACACCGAGGAGGGTCGTGGGGCCGGCGGCGCACTCGCGGAGGCGGTGGCGGATGGCGGCGATGTCTTTTTCGATTCGCTCGAGGTGGGCGGTGGTTTCGGGGTCGTGCGGGCCGTGGGCCTGGAGGAGGTCGACTTCGTGCGCGATGTCGAGGAGTGGTTCGTTGAGTTCGACTTCGACGCGGCCGCTGATGGTTTGGTTGGTGGTGCTGCGTTCGACGACGAGGAGGTCGAGCATGTGGATGGAGAGGGCGATGTAGCGGGCGAAGATCTCGCCGAGTTGCTTGTCCTCGTCGTCGAAGGCGGAGGTCTGGAGGCTTTCGACGTTGAGGATGCCGATGATTTTGTCTTGGAGGCGGAGGGGGACGGTGAGCGAGGACTTGGCGTTGAGGACACCGGGGAGGTAGAGGTCGTCCTTGCTGGTGTCTTCGCAGATGTACGCGCGGCCTGAGGCGGCGACGTAGCCGCTGATGCCGGAGCCTTCGAGTTGGGGGCGGAGTTCGAAGGAGTCGAACTCGGGGGGAAGGTTGTAGCCGATGACGAGTTCGAGCTTGCCGGAGCGTTCGTCGAGGAGGCGGATGGCGAAGTGGTCGAAGTTGAGGAGGTCGCGGGCGTAGCGGGTGATTTTCTCTTCGAGGAGCTTGAGGCGTTCGTGGGCGTTGTAGCGGCGGACGACGTCGGCGTCGAAGCGGAGGAGTTCACTGCCGGCCTGGTCGATGGCGTTGACCTTGAACTGGAGGCGGCGTGCGGCGGTGACATCGCGGACGACGACGACGAGACCGTGGAGGAGTCCGGGGCGGGAGGCGTCGAAGTTGTTCATCGGGGGCGCGCAGAGGACCCCGACTTCGAAGTAACGGCCGTCGTCGGTGAGGAGGTGATCCATGCGCGGATCGGGGAGCGCGGCGTGGTCTTCGACGCCTTCGGGGATCAAGGGGTGCGCGGCGTCGAACTGGCGGCAGGCGACGGCGATGCGTTCCTTGAGTGCGCCGGAGAGGCGTTGGCAGAGTTCATTGGCCCAGAGGACGTCGCCGGAGCGAGTGGCGAGCTGAACGCCTTCGCCGATGGCGTTGAGGAGGCTGAGTGCGACGATACCGACGGCGGGCGCGTTGCCCAGGTGAGGGGAAGGTGCCACCGCGTCCGACGCTGCGGGCGAAGATCCCAACCCGGGGTCGGAAACGCTTTCACTCAACGGGTTCCTCGGCGGTAGAAGGTCAGTGGCGCTCATATTCGTCGAACGGTCCCGGGGCGTCAAGGGCCAGCGGGACGCCCGCACGGCCACATGAGCCCGTCGCGACCGTGCGAAGAAGCATCGGCCCGGCGACGGCTACCGGATAGATTCCGGCATGGATAAGGATACGGGGCTGGTGCGAAGGTGATCCTCTGCCGATAGAAGAGATCGGGGGAGCGCGTTACCGGTCCAAGGTGGACCGAGTTTGAGGGAGCACCATGCTAACGGTGGACAATGTCCACAAATCATTCGGGGACGTGAGGGCGGTGAAGGGGGTGAGCTTCGAGCTCAAACCAGG
>JBEIUO010000027.1:0-10573 GCA_040374335.1 Phycisphaeraceae bacterium | reverse complement strand
GTTGGCTTGGCTACGACCATCCTGAAGGACAAGGCCCAGCGGGTCCACGTCGCGGCGTTCGGGAAACACCCCGGATGGGATGACCACATCGAGGAGATCGGTCTTACGAGCTCCGAGCTGGTGTGGGCGCGTCGGGTGCTGTACACGGATGGCATCGCCGGGAACATCGACTCCGGCGCGTGGGATCGGCTCGACGACGAGAAGCGTCTCCCGGCGTTCAGGCACCAGTTCTTCTGGCGGATCGGCGGCAGTTGGCTCGTTGGCCGCATGTGGTCCAGCAAGGACGGCAAGGGGCGTGCGAAGTACCCGATGATCGTGTGCGCGCAGATCGAGGGCGCGGCGGCGGGCCCGGCGTTCGCGGCGATCCTGCCCCGGTTGGAAGAAGTGGAGCGGAAGGTCACGCAGACGGCGTCGGCGGAGCTCGTGCGGCTGGCGATCGGCGAGGCCCAGAGGCAGCTCGAAGCGGGTGGCGGTGCGAGCTCGGTCGGCGACGACTCCGCTCTCCTGCGCACGCTGGTGGATCATCCCGGGCTCAATCCCGCGGGCGATCCGACCCAGGGCTTCGAGCGGGTGATGTACGAGATGGAGCGGGAGTTGCAGCCGTTCCGCAAGACATCCACGCTCGGCGCACGAACCCGCGCGGGCGGGGCGGAGAGCAAGGCCCAACACCTGCGGGTGCCCCGCTGCTTTGAGGGGATCGGCGAGCCGGCGAGGGCGTGGACGGCGCTGCTCGACCAGGTGATCGACCCGGCGACGCCCGTGCTGACGATGGAGCCGACGGACACGCGGTTCGTGGACGTGCTGGTGGGCGAGCCCGGCGTGGGGCATGTGTTCTGCGTGCGTGCGTCGGAGAAGGGCATGGGCCTGGCGACGGACGTGCCGTACACGATCGATCCCGACTTTGCGCTCTCGGTGCGGTCGAAGCAGGCCCAGTGGAGGACGGGGGCGAAGAGCCCTGCGCGTCAGGCGCCGTCGACGAGCCAGGAGCGGTCGTCGGAGGGTGGGTCGTCCAAGATGAAGTGGGCGATCATCGGGGGTGTTGCGGTTGTGGGTGCAGTCATCGCGGGTGTGGCCCTTTCCGGCGGCGGAAAGAAGGACGAGCCGACCGGAGATGTGGCGCCCAAGGACCCAGTCACCAACGAACCCAAGACGGATAAGCCGAAGGTCGAGAAGCCCAAGGCAGAGCCCAAGACCGATCGGCCTTCCGAACCGAAGACCGACTCCGGTGCAGCTCCGAAGGTTGACCCACCGTCCAAGCCTGTGGTTGCGGCTGAGACCAAGCCTGTGGAGCCGATGCCCAAGGTGACGCCCAAGACGTACGCGTCAGGGGATCCGCGCAAGGATTGGAGTGCGCCCGCGAAGCTCGAGGCCGCGCAGGCGAAGTTCGAGGGGCTGCGGTCGGCGTTCGACGAGCCCGCGGCGGAGGCGGCCCGGGGCGTAGAGCAGGCCTTCCGCGACGCGATGGCGAAGTGGGAGGAGTTCCGGACGCTGGACTATCCGGCGAAGGAACTGGCGATCGTGTCGGGGATGAAGGCCTTGGACCAGAAGGTGTCCGAGGTTGAGCGATCCGTGGATGGCCTGGGCGCGGGGTTGACCCAGCGGGCCCGCGCGGTCATCGACGGCGCGAAGGCAACGGTCGCGACGGGGCCGCTCGCGGATGCGTGGAAGAAGCGGGTGGAGTTGGTTGACCCGAGCATCGGCCCGCCGGCGGCGGCCCGCGAGCTCGATGCGGCGGCGCAGGATGCCGGCGCGATCGCGACCGAGTTGGCCAAGGGCCTGGATGCGGGGCCCGGCGTTGACGAGGCGAAGCTGAGGGCGCTGGTTGCCCAGAAGCGCGATGGCGCGACGGCGCAGGCGGCCGCGGCGTTCGGGGGGGGCGATACGGCAAAGGCGAAGGAGGTTGCGACCGGGTTCGTGGGCTGGACGCAGCGTGTGAAGGAGAGCGCGGCGTTGGCTGGCCCGCTGGCGGGGATGCTGGCGGAGGGGTACGGGCCGGGCGAGCAGGGGCCGGGTGGCTCCACGCTGGAGGTGCTGGCGAACCGCTTGAAGGGTGCGCCGGGGTACGAGGAGATCGCGCCGGCGGTGGCGGGGGTGATCGCGAGCGCGGAGAGTCTCGGGGAGATTCCGGGGTCGACGGACGTCCCGGCGCTGATCGCGCGGGTGCGTGATGGAGCGGGCGCGGAGGTCACGGCGGCATTTGCGCGGCTGGGTGCGCTTGAGTGGCCGACGGACGAGGCGGGCCTGGCGCAGGCGGCGGCGCTGGCGTCGAATCAGGTCGCCGGGGCGGTTGCGAGCGTGAAGGACCCTGCGCGGGCGACGAAGGTGTCGAGCGCGGTGAAGGCGGCGGCCAGCGCGATGTGGCAACGTGCCGCGGGTCGGCTGGGGGGCACCGAGGCGGGGTTGGCGGCGTTGGACAGCGCGGCGAAGGCACTCGAGGCGGGGACGGGGGCGAAGGTTGAGCCTCCGGCGTGGGTCAAGGCGAACCAGACGCTGGTGGCGCTGAAGCGTGCGGCGGGTGACGAGGGCGCGGATGTGGTGGGGGCGATGGATGCGTTCCTGGCGGTGGCGGAGGGGTTGGAAGGGCCTGCCCGGGAAGCACTTGCGCCGGTTGTCGAGTCGTTGAAGGCGATCAAGCCCATCGAGCACAAGCCGGATATGGCGACGCTGGGGCCGGCCGCGGCTGGATGGCGGCTTGAGCAGGGGGATGAGGAGCGGGCGGTGTACGTGGGGCCGTCGGCGGGGGGCGCACCGGCGCGGGTTGAGTTCCGAGCGGTTGCGGCGGCGGAGGACCAGCGGGCGATGGTGTCGACGACGGAGGTCTCGGTGCGGGTGGCGGCGTCGTTGATTCCGAGGGTGAAGGAACTTGTGCCGGGGAAAGTGGCGTCCACAATGGGACACACGGCGGTGGGCGACTCTCTGGACCAGCGCAAGGGGCCGCGGAGTTGGATCTGGCTGGGCTCGGAGCCGGGGAACGAGCTCGCGCCGAGCGGAAGTTGGATCAAGGGTGCGCCGGCCGGGTTGTCTGGCGCCTCTTTGGGTACGGTGAAGGTGCCGGGGTGGGATGTACCGCTCCAGTATGTGGGCGCGAGGGGCGCGATGTTGCTGGCGCGATCGGCGGGGTGTCGGTTGCCGACGGTGGATGAATGGAAGGCGGCGGTTCAGCAGGAGGGTGGGGCCGCGGAGGGGAACCTGCGGGACGGGGCGTGGAAGGCGGCGTCGGACGCGGCGGGTTCGCCCGATGTGGTGACCGGGGATGCGTACGTGTCGAAGCCAGCGGAGAAAGAGGACAAGGCACCGGCGACGGGCGGGAACGACGGGGTGGTGTGGTTTGACCGGGTGGATTCGGGGGGTGGGAAGGTGTTCAAGCACCTGAGGGGGAACGTGGGGGAGTACGTGCTTCCCGGGATTGCGGAGGCCGAGAAGATCGAGAAGGCGTCGCCGGAGGGGTTGGCGAAGGAGCGGTCGATCGCGGTGGTGGTGGGGGGGTCGGCCTTGTCGCCGGGGAGTCTGAAGTGGGACGAGCCGGGGGCGGTGAAGAGCCCGACTGCTGGCTTTGCGGATGTCGGGTTCCGGTTGGCGTTCTCGATGACGGCGCCGGCGGGTCCGCGGGTGCTTGACCGCGGGAAGGTGACGGAGGCGATGAAGGGAGCGAAGTTGCTGGAAAGCGGGGGTAGGTAAACCCCCGGGTAGCTTGACCCCAGGGCTTGGGGCTGGCTAGCCTGTGGAAGCCCGGGCGATATTCTCGGGCTGAGTTCCGCGGGAGCGCGGCGGGGTCTTGGTATGTCGTCGTGCCGCGGGGCGCGTTGTGGGGACGGAACAACTGATAGCGGCCTGGTGCATGCAGGCCTTAGCGATTCATGAAGGGACTGGGGATGACGACTTTCATCGACGTTCGTGGCGGCCGGAAGGTTCGGGGCGCGTGGACGGCGGCGTTGGTGAGCCTGCTGGCGGGGGGGACGGCGGCGTGGGGGCAGGCGCAGGAGCCGATGGACGTGAACGCGGTTCAACCGGCGGCGCCGGCTGCACCGGCTGCACCAGCGGCGGCGGGGCAGCCGGAGAGCGCGGCGGTTGGCGCGGCGGCGGGCGGGGGTGCGCAGCCGGAAGCGACGGCGACGGATGACGGGTCGGTGTATCCGGTGTCGAAGTTTCTGATTGATTACGCGACGTCGCATCCGAACCAGCCATCGGTGGATTCGCTGATGAGCGCGGAGGTGGAGTTGGCGGTGTTGCCGGGCGGGTACGCGAAGCCGGGCGAGGGGCGTACGACGGTGAAGATGCGGCTGCGGGACTTGGCGGAGGGCGGGGGCGGGAACTTCTATTGGTCGGGGCTGGCGGCGGTGGGCGGGGCGATCGTGCGGGAGTTGAACGCGCAGGGCGTGATCGCGTGCTACGTGATGTTGCCGGATTTGTCGACGGATACGTCGCACCGGGACATGCGTGAGGGCGTGACGGAGATGAAGTTGGTGGTGGTGGCGGGGGTGATCGCGGAGAATGGTGTTCGGACGATTGCACGAGGGGATCGTCTGGAGTCGGCGGAGGAGAAGGTGAACGCGATGGACCCGGTGCACGACCGGATTCGTCGGCAGTCGCCGCTTGCGGGGGGTGACCTGATCAACAGCCGGAAGCTGGATGACTATCTGTTCGCGTTGAATCGGCATCCGGGTCGGCGGGTGGACGCGGCGTTGGCGCCAGGCGAGAAGGACGGGGAAGTGAACCTGGACTATCTCGTCGCGGAGAACAAGCCGTGGTCGCTGTATGCACAGGTGTCGAACACGGGCACGGAGGCGACGAGCGTCCTTCGTGAGAGGTTTGGGTTTGTGCACAATCAGTTGACGGGCAACGACGACATTCTGCGGGTGGACTACATCACGGGGAACTTTGACGCGTCGCACGCGGTGACGGCGTCGTACCAGTTCCCGGTGATTTCGGACCGCGTGTGGATCAAGCCGTACGCGTCGTGGTCGATGTTCGACGCGTCGGAACTGGGTCAGGACGACTTCAGCGAGTTCAGCGGCGACAGCACGACGCTGGGTGCGGAGCTTGCGGGGAACGTTTACCAGCACAAGAACCTGTTTGTGGATGTGTTCGGCGGGGTTCGGTGGCTGGACACGTCGATCGAGCAGACGCAGCCGATCTCGGTGGAGGGCGAGGGGCAGTTCCTGCTCCCGTACATCGGGGTGAGGGCGGAGCGGTTTACGGAAGAGATGACGACGCTGGGCAGCATCAGCATCGAGACGAACATCAACGAGTGGGTTGACGAAGAGGCGGACCGGGATCTGCTGGGCCGGACGCGGGTTGACGAGTTCTGGACGCTCTTCAAGTGGGAGTTTGAGCACAGCTTCTTCCTGGAGCCGTTGATCAACGGCGCGGGGTGGCGTGGCGAGTCGAGCGAGGGCGCGAAGTCGCTGGCGCACGAGATCGCGATCACGTTCCGCGGGCAGTACTCGCCGGGCGAGCGGTTGCCGCCGATGGAGCAGGAGGTTGCGGGCGGGTTCTTCTCGGTGCGTGGGTATCCGGAGTCGGCGACGGCGGGCGACACGGTGCTGATCGGGTCGATCGAGTACCGGTTCCATGTGCCGCGGGCGCTTGAGATTTCGGATCCTGGCTCGGTCGGGAAGCGGCAGATGGGGATGTTTGGACAGGACTTCCGGTGGGCACCGCAGACGGAGTTTGGCCGGACGGACTGGGACCTGATTCTGCGTGGGTTCCTGGATACCGCGAGCGTGTACACGGCGAAGCGCCAGGTGGGCGAGGATGCGTATGACACGCTGGTGGGTGCGGGCGTGGGCATCGAGTTGCAGGTGAAGCGCAACTTCACGGCACGCCTGGACTGGGGTCTGGTGCTGAACCCCGTGGACGAGATCGAGTCGAACTACGACGACGGGGACACCGAGGTGCACCTGTCGGCGACTGTGCTGTACTGAATCGGGAAGGCGTTCGCGGCGATGGCGTCGCGGACTGGGATCGGGCGTCGGAAACTGAAGATGATCGCCGTGGGACGAACACGGCTTAGGAAGAGGGGAACACGATGTTCAGGGGCTCCAAGATGAAGACCACGGGCAATGGCAAGAGCGGGTCCGGTCGCTGGGCGAACGGCTTTGGCACGGCGGCGGGGCTGGTATCGGCGGCGTGCGGGTTCGAGCGTGGGGAGTGGGGGCGTGGGTGGTCGCGCGTGATGGCTGGCGCGCTGGTCGCCGCGGCGTGCGTGCCCGCGTTCGCGGGGCCCGAGGGCGAGCAGGTGGTTCGGGGCAACGTGAACATCACGCGGGACGGCGCGACGACGCTGATCCGCGCGAGTGACCGTGCGATCATCAACTACCGGTCGTTCGATGTCGGTGCTGGGGAATCGGTGCGGTTCCTTCAGCCCAGCGCGTCGGCGCGGGTTCTGAACCGGATTACGACGGCGGCTCCGACGCGGATCGACGGCAACCTGTCGGCGAACGGCCGGGTGTACTTCGTGAACCCGGCGGGTGTGTTCTTCGGGCGGAGCTCGGTGGTGGACGTCGGCGGCCTGGTGGTCGCGGCGGGCCGGATGAGCGACCAGGACTTCGTGCGCGGGATCGATCGGTTTAGCAACGTGACGGGCTCGGTGGTGAACGAGGGCCAGATCAGCGGCGGGTTTGCCGCGCTGATTGGTTCGCACGTGCGCAACGCCGGGACGATCGTGGCCCCTCAGGGCACGGTGATCATGGGATCGGCCGAGGAGGCGTTGATCGGCAAGCGTGACGGCAATGTCTTCGTGCGGTTGACCGGCAACGCGGGCGGCGCGGCACCGGCGGGTTCGGCGGCGGTGGAGAACACCGGTACGGTCGATGCGCGCGGTGGCGCGGTGGTGGTGGCGGCTGGGGACGTGTACTCGATGGCCGTGCGTTCGAGCGGGACGATCCGCGGGCGTGACATCAAGGTGCAGGGCCAGGGCACGGGAATCGTCTCGGTTGAAGGCCGGCTGGACGCGTCGAGCGCGACCGGCAAGGGCGGCTCGATCGAAGTGACGGGGCAGAAGGTCGGCGCGTTCGGCGCGACGATCGACGCCTCGGGCGCGACCGGCGGCGGGCAGGTGAACATCGGCGGCGGCCTGCGTGGCGAGGGCGACCTGCGCCGCGCGGAAGTTACGGCGATCAACGACGAGACGACGATCCGGGCGGACGCGACGGGCAACGGCGATGGCGGTCAGGTCGTGGTGTGGTCGGACGAGACGACCCGCTTCTACGGCCACGTAAGCACCCGGAGCGCGGGCGACGGGAAGGGTGGTCTGGTCGAGACGTCGAGCAAGGGTAGCGGCGTGTTCGCACCCGCTTCGATCGACACCGGCGAGCGGGGCACGTGGCTCATCGATCCGCGGAACGTGACGATCGACGCGGTAGCGTCCAGCGGCGGCGCGTTCACGGGCAGCGACCCCGCGACGTTCACGCCCAGCGCCGACGACGCCATCGCGAACGTCGCGACGATCAACAGCGAACTCAGCGCCGGGCGTGATGTGATCATCACGACGAGCGACTCCGGCGGCAGTCAGGACGGCAACATCACGGTTGATGCGGCGATCGCCAAGACGGGTGGCAACGACGCGACGCTGACGCTGCTCGCGGCGGGCACGATCCAGCTGAACGCGGGGATTACGGCGACGGTGAACCAGTTGGACGTGGTGCTGACGGCCAACGACTCTGGGCAGGCTGGCGAGGATCCGAACACCGGCGCTGGCGATGTGAACTTCGTAGGCCAGACGATCGACAACAACGGCGGTTCGCTGACGGCGACCGGCGTCAACATCAACGCCGGCACGATCTTGGATGCATCGACGGTCACGCTGACGGCGACGGCCGCGCTTTCACTCAACGCGCCGATCGTCGCGAGCAGCACGGTGAACGTGACGGCTCCGAGCGGGATTACGGCGGGCGGTACGGCGAGCATCACGACCGACGGCGGCGTGGTGACGCTGAACAACACCCTGGAGATTGATACCGGCTTCCAGATCGACACGACCAACGGTGGCGGCACGGCGGCCGGCGCGAACATCACGTTGAACGGCGTCACGAGCGTCGGCTCGGCCCAGGGTTTGACGCTGATCGCGGGCACGGGCGGCACGGTGGATGTGAACGGCGCGGCGGGCTCCGGTGCGGCCCCCTTGGGCGGCTTCACGGTGTCGAGCGCTGACACGGTGGCCACTGACGCGATCACGTCGAACGACATCACGGTGATCGCGGGCACGAGCGCGACGTTCTCCGGGACGCTCGCGGCCGTGAACCACACGAACATCACGATCGATGCTGACTCGGTGACTGCCGCGGCGATCACGACGACGGACGACGCGGTGGGCGACGGCAGCGTGAGCATCACGATCGACAACGCTGGTTCGCTCAACCTGCAGGGCAACGTGACGGCGGTGGGCGGGTTCTCGCAGAGCGGCACCGGTTCGGTGACGCTCGGCGGCGACATCAATACGGTGGGCGTTGACGCGACGATCGACGGCGACGTGAGCTTCGCCGGTAACGTGACGGCCTCGGGGAACCGGACGATTACCGCGGGCGCGGGCATCGTCGATTTCAACGGCGGGCTCGCGATCGGGAACACGACGTTCACCGTCGGGGCCGACGAGATCGAGTTCGATGGCGGTGACAACAGCGTGACCGGCGGTGGCTCGGCCACGCTGGTGCTGCAGCCCGGCCAGGCGGCGACGCCCATGACCGTGGGCAACGCGGCGGACAACGCCGGCGAACTGGACCTCAGAGCGGGCGCAGGGCAGGACCTGGCCGCGATCACGGGCGATTTCGGCAGCTTTGTCTTTGGATCGACGACGCAGACCTCGACGCTGACCCTGACCAACGGCCTGTCGCTGAGCGATCCGGCGACCTTCCGGACGGCGGGTGGTGGTTCGATCTCTGGCGGCACGCTGACGGGCACGGGCAACGCCTCGTTTGTCTTCGCGGGCCCGACGACGATCGGCGCGATCACGACGAACAACGGCGCGGTGCGGTTCCAGAGCACGGCCTCGCTGGGCGGCGACATCACGGTGACGGGCGGCAACTCGTCCTCGTTCGTGCAGTTTGACGGCGCGACCACGACAACCGGTCCGGTGACGATCAACACGGGCGACGGCGTGATCACGATCGGTTCGACGTTCGGCGCGGGCGCGAACGCGCTCAATCTGGTTGCGGGCGAGGTCGCCATCAGCAACGCGTTGACGGGCTCGAGCACCCTGGGCATCCGCACCAGCGATCCGGCCATGGCCATCGTGGTCGCGGGCACGCCGGCGGCCGGGCAGCTCGATCTTTCCGCGGCGGAAGTCGCCTTCATCAGCGGCTTCAGCGGGATCACGATCGGCAGCAACGCGCAGACGGCGAACACGACGATCGGCGGCGCGGTGAGCTTTGCAGATCCGGTGACGTTCGACACGGACACGGGCTCGATCCTCGTCAGCAACGCGCTGACGGGCACGGGCGACGCGTCATTCACCTTCGACGGCGCGACGACCATCGGCGCGGACATCGTCACGGCGAACCAGAACGTGACCTTCAACAACGCGACGACGCTCTCGGGCAACCGGGCGGTGACGGCGGGTTCGGGTTCTGTCGATTTCAACTCCACGCTCGCCCTGGGCGGCACGACGTTCACGGTCTCGGCGGACGAGATCGACTTCGACGGCGGTAACGACAGCGTCACGGGTTCGGGTGCGACGGCTGTGCTTCAGCCCGGCCAGAACACGACGGTGGTCAATGTCGGCAACGCCGCGAACAACGCGGGCCAGCTCGATCTGACCGCGGGCACGGGCGAAGATATCGCGGCCTTCACGAACAACTTCGGCGTCTTTGTCTTTGGTTCGACGACGCAGACGGCGGCGATGAACCTGACGAACGGGCTCTCGCTGCGTGACGCGGCGACGTTCCGCACGGCGGTCGGCGGTTCGATCGCGGGCAACGCGCTGACCGGCACGGACAACGCGTCGTTCGTCTTCAGCGGCCCGACCACGATCGGGGCGATCACGACGAACAACGGCGCGGTGCGGTTCACCTCGACCGCGCTGCTCAACGGCGACATCACGATCACCGGTGGCAACTCGGCATCGTTCGTCCGCTTCGACGGCGCAACCACGACGGGCGCGGCGGTGACGATCGACAACGGTGACGGCACCACGAGCATCAACTCAACCTTCGGGGCCGGCGCGAATCCGCTGGTCATCCGCGCGGGTGAAGTGGACCTCGCGGGTGCGCTCAGCGGCACCTCGGGACTGACCATCGCCACGAGCAACGTCGCGACGCCGATCGTCGTCGCGGGCACCGCGGCGGGCGGTCAGCTCGACCTGACGGCAGCAGAGCTCGCCTTCATCGCCGACGGCTTCAGCGGGATCACGATCGGCGGCAGTGGCCAGACGGCCAACACGACCATCGGCGGCGCGGCCAGCTTCGCCGACCCGGTGACGTTCGATACCGGCACCGGTTCGATCCTCGTCAGCAACGCGCTAACGGGCCCGGGCGACGGGTCCGTCCCGGGCGCCGGGCCTACGACGCGCTCCGCGCCTATCACCACCGCGAACCCGCCGGTGACCTGCAACGCGGCCACCCCCGGGGGCGCGCCCGGC
>JBEIUO010000241.1:0-4970 GCA_040374335.1 Phycisphaeraceae bacterium | reverse complement strand
CCGCACGTCAAGGCCCAGGTCCTCGACACCCTCGTCAAGGTTTCCGGTCAGAAGCCCGTCGTCATCCGTGCCAAGAAGTCCGTCTCGAACTTCAAGGTCCGTGAAGGCATGGAGACCTCCGCTATGGTCACCATCCGCCGCGACCGCATGTGGCACTTCCTCGACCGCCTCATCAACCTCGCCGCCCCCCGTATCAAGGACTTCCGCGGCCTGCCCACCAACGCCTTCGACGGCCAGGGCAACTACGCCATGGGCGTCACCGAACAGGGTGTCTTCCCCGAAATCAACATGGCCGATGCGCAGTTCACGCACGGCATGAACATCAACTTCATCTTCTCCAACAGCGACAAAGAAAAGAGCCGCTTCGTCCTCGAACAGCTCGGCATGCCCTTCAAGAAGCCGGAGACCAAGTAATGGCAACCAAAGCCCAGTTCGCCAAGTCCGCACGTAAACCCAAGTTCTCTTCCCGGATCGTCCGGCGGTGTCAGCTCACCGGCCGTGCTCGCGGTGTGTACCGCAAGTTCCGCATCTCCCGCATCATGCTCAGGAAGCTCGCCCTCGAGGGCAAGATCCCCGGCATGCGCAAGGCGTCCTGGTAACCCGCAGTCACGGACATAGGTTCGAACTCACGCTCTCAAGCAGAGGTATTCAGATGGCGATCGGTGATCCAATCGCGGACATGCTCACCCGGATCCGCAACGCGCTCCGGAACAAGGCCAAGACGGTGACCTGTGTCAACAACAAGGTCTGCCGTGGCATCGCGACCGTCCTTAAGGACGAAGGCTATATCGAAGGCTATGACCTCGTCGAGGACGGTCGCTCCGGCCTCCTCCGCGTCAAGCACAAGTACGGGATGTGTGGCGAGCCACTGCTCCACCGCCTCAACCGCGAGAGCAAGCCCGTCTGCCGTTGCTATACAGGCGTCGAAGACCTGCCCAAGCCCCTCCAGGGCCTCGGTATCGCCATCGTCTCCACCAGCCAGGGTGTTCTCTCCGACCGCAAGGCCCGCGAGGCCCGCGTCGGCGGCGAACTCCTCTGCATCATCGAGTAATCCAGTCCACCGCGGAAGCCCCGCACCCGCGGGTGTGCCCCACGCGTTCAGGAGTTCCAGTTCATGTCCCGAATCGGCAAGAAGACAATCGAAGTCCCCGCCGGTGTCAAGGTCGCGATCAAGGATCGCACCGTCAACATCGAAGGTCCCAAGGGCAAGCTCTCCTTCACCTTCCGTCCCGAGGTCGCCGTGACCTGGGCCGAAAGCGAGAAGAAGGTCAATGTCGCCCTCGCCCCCGGCTTCTCCCGCGATAACAAAGAAGCCAACGCCTACTGGGGTACCACCCGCGCCCTGGTTCGCAACATGATCGACGGCGTCGCCAAGGGCTACGAGAAGTCCATGGAAGTCGTCGGCGTAGGTTGGGCTCCCTCCCTCGCCGGCAAGCAGCTCAAGCTCGTCGTCGGTCTCGCCAACCCCCTGATGCTCGACATCCCCGTTGGCCTCACCGTCACCGTCGACAAGCAGTTCGTCCGCATCTCCGGCCCCGACAAGCAGATGGTCGGCCAGTTCGCGGCCTCCATGCGTCAGCTCCGCAAGCCCGAGCCCTACAACGGCAAGGGTATCAAGTACACCACCGAAACCATCCGCCGCAAGCAGGGCAAGCAGTTCGGCGCCTGATGACGCGGTCGCTCGGCTCACACGCCCCGCGACACAGAACACACCCCGCAGAAGAGCCCGAAGCCATGAACAAGAACGCCGCCAAAGAAGTCCGCAGATCCCGCCGCCGTGTGCGCATCCGCCGCTCCATCATCGGAGTCGCCGCCCGCCCACGCCTCGCGATCTACAAGTCCCTCAACCACATCTACGCCCAGATCATCAACGATCTCGAAGGCAAGACCATCGTCTCTTGCTCCACCAACGACAAGGACGTCACCCTCGAGAAGACCGGCAACTCCTCCGCCGCCGCCACCGTCGGCGAGAAGCTCGCCTCCAAGGCCATGGCCGCCGGTGTCTCCAAGGTCGTCTTCGACCGCGGCGGTTTCAAGTTCCACGGTCGTGTCAAGGCCCTCGCCGAAGCCGCCCGTAAAGCCGGCCTCCAGTTCTAAGAATCCACGCACCGCGGGCCTTCACGCCCCGCTCAGTTCCCGGGAACGACCATGACCGAGATCCTCGACGAGTCCAGTTCTCTCGAATCCCACACCGTTGGTGTCGACCGCACCTCCTCCACCGTGAAGGGCGGCCGTCGTTTCTCCTTCGGTGCCCTCGTCATCGTGGGCGACCGTCGCGGCAAGGTCGGCTTCGGCTACGGCAAGAGCAACGAAGTTCCTCAGGCCGTTGAAAAGGCCCAGAAGTACGCCAAGAAAGCCATGGTCAAAATCCCCATGGCCGGCACCACCATCCCCCACCAGGTCGAGGGGAAGTTCTCCGCCAGCAAGGTCCGCCTTATCCCCGCCTCCCCCGGTACCGGCGTCGTCGCCGGTGGTACCGTCCGCTCCATCCTCGAGATCGCGGGCGTCACCGACTGCATCACCAAGTGCTTCGGCTCCACCAATAAGCGCAACGTCGTCAAGGCCGTCTTCGAAGGCCTCGCCCTCCTCAAGCAACCCGAAGCCGTCGCCGCACTCCGCGGCCTCGACCTCGGCCCCACCGATATTCAGGTCAAGATCGAACGTGGCAAGCGCTTCATGCCCGCCGCCCCCAAGGGCGAAAAGAAGAAGGGCCCCGTCAACACCCTCGGCGATGAACGCAAGGGTCGTGGCGGCCCCCGCCGTGGCGGCGGTGGTCGTGGTCGTGACGGCGGTTCCCAGGGCGGCCGCGATGGGGCCAACAGCCCCGCCGGTGGCGCAGGTGGCGAAGCCCCCAAGGCCGGCGCCTGAGTTCGAGCGATAGATAGGAGATTCCAGCTATGATGATCAACGACATCACCGCCCTCGCCGGCGCCAACAAGAAGCGCAAACGCGTCGGTCGCGGCGAAGGCTCAGGCCACGGTAAGCAGTCAGGTCGCGGTAACAAGGGTGCGGGCAGCCGCTCCGGTACCTCCGCCAAGAAGGCCTTCGAAGGCGGTCAGATGCCCTACTTCCGCCGCCTGGCGAAGTTCGGCTTCACCAACGCCCAGTTCAAGACCGAGTTCTGGGCCGTCAACCTCGTCGATATCGTCGCCCACCCCATGTTCGCCAAGGGCGGCGACGTCAGCACCGAGACCCTCATCAAGGCCGGCCTCGTCCGTGACGACAGCCGCGACCTCAAGATCCTCGGCCACCTCGGAAAGGCCTCCAACCTCTCCGTCAAGTTCGCTGTCACCGCCTCCCGCGTCACCGCTTCGGCTCGCGCCGCGGTCCTCGCCGCCGGTGGCTCGGTGAACGAAACCGGTACCCGCCGCGACCGCGTCCGTGGTATCGACCGTAACTCCGGTGACCCCACCCCCAAGAACCTGACCAAGAAGCTCAAGCGAGGCTCCAAGGCCAAGCCCCTCGGTGGCTCCGCCCCCAAGGCCGCCGCCAAGGATGAATCGCCCAAGGCCTGATCCCGCGGCGGCTACCAAGCCTACTGTTTCGCCCTGACATGCCGCTGCGGAACCAGTGAATCCAAGGATGAACACGCGGGCCGCGACGAACTCCCCGGAGTTCGGAAGCGGCCCGATTTCTTGTGAACGATCGGCACCCAGCTGATCCGAGGAAGGTCCGAATGATCGCGACGTTGATGAACGTCTTCAAGGTCCCCGAACTCCGCAACAAGGTGCTCTTCACCTTGGGCATGCTCGCCGTCTTCCGCATCGGGCATTGGATCCCCATCCCCGGTGTCAACCAAGACATGCTCGCGGAGTTCATGCAGAGCCAATCGAGCTCCAGCGCAGTCGGTAAGGTCTTCGACTTCGTCGCCATGTTCTCCGGTGGTGCTCTCTCCCGATCCACCATCTTCGGCTTGGGCATCATGCCCTACATCACCGCCGGCATCATCTTCCAACTCCTGGGCACCGTCGTTCCTCAGCTCAAGGCCCTCCAGGAAGAAGGCCCCACCGGTCGCCAGAAGATCATGGAGTGGACCCGCTACGCCACAGTCGCCCTCTGCCTCGTGCAAGGCATCGGCTGGCTCGTCTTCATGTCCAAGCAAGGCCTCGTCTACCCCCAGTGGGCCTCAAACCCCATGTGGTGGGTCATGGCCGCGACCTGCATCACCGCCGGCACCATGTTCCTCATGTGGCTCGGTGAGCAGATCGACCGCCACGGCATCGGCAACGGCGTCTCCATGATCATCATGGCTGGCATCCTCACCGGTATGCCCAGCGCCATCATGATCGTCGTCCGCAACTTCGACCCGGCCAGCCCTCAGAAACTCGGTTGGCCCGCCGTCATCCTGCTCCTCGCAGGCTTCGTCCTCGTCGTCTCCGGTGCCGTGCTCATGACCGTCGCCCAACGCCGCATCCCCATCCAGCAGGCCAAGCACACCAAGGGCCGAAAGGTCATCGGCGGCCAGAAGTCCTACCTCCCCCTCCGAATCAACCACGGCGGCGTGATGCCCATCATCTTCGCCTCCAGCCTCATGATCTTCCCCTCCGTCATCTTCACCCAGCTCGACACCGTGATCCAGGCCAATCCCGCCTGGGCTGGCGGCTGGATCGAAGCGGCCGTTCGCTTCCTCAACAACAACTTCCACCAGGGCGCATACCTCTACGTCATCGCCTACATCCTCGTCGTCTACTTCTTCTCCTACTTCTGGATCACCGTCCAGTTCAACCCCGAAGACATGAGCAAGCAGCTCAAGGAACACGGCTCCTTCATCCCCGGCCTTCGCCCAGGCCCCCGTACCGCCGAATACCTCGAAACCGTGATGTCACGCATCACCTTCGTCGGTGCTGGCTTCCTCGCCGTCCTCGCCGTCCTCCCCTCCGTCATCAACTCCGCGATGCACATCGACCCCACCGTCACCCAGTTCCTCGGTGGTACCGGTCTGCTCATCGTCGTCAGCGTCACCATGGACT
>JBEIUO010000185.1:0-5704 GCA_040374335.1 Phycisphaeraceae bacterium | reverse complement strand
GCCCTTCCTGGCGGGCCCCACATTTCACGCCCCCTCGCGGGGGCATTCCCTTTGTGAATGGCCTTACTATCGACGCTACCCCCATCAACCCACTACAATACTCCAACGTTTCGTCAAGTCGCGCAACTACAGGAACCCCATGGCTTTACCAACGATAA
Organism: Phycisphaeraceae bacterium; assembly: GCA_040374335.1. GTDB lineage: Bacteria > Planctomycetota > Phycisphaerae > Phycisphaerales > UBA1924 > JBEIUO01. The sequence goes on along the minus strand of JBEIUO010000185.1, from coordinate 5,546 downwards.
CACACGCCCGGACCCGCCAGAAATTTCTCGCGATTCACCCGCGCAACTTCCGCCACGCCCCCGCCTGCGCACTCCCAATTCTCCTCGCTTTTTTCATCCTCCCCGCCTGCTCCTCCGCCCCCCCCGAAACCGCCTCCGATACCCCCCGCGAGGACCTCTCCCCCTGGTACTCCGGCAAACGCCCCGCCCGCGCACCCGCCCCCATTCAACGCGCCGACTCCGACACCGCCGGCCCCGTCGTCCTCGGTAATCTCGACCCCTCCCTTCTCGACTCCACCGGCCCCCGCTCCGACACCGCCGACCTCTGGTCCATCGTCATCGCCGCATTCAAAGGCGACAACGCCGAAGCCCTCGCCCAGCAAGCCCTCGCCCGCGCCCAACTCGCCGGCCTCGACGCCGCGTACAACGACCGCCGCGACTCCACGTGGGTGGTGGCCTTCGGCGCGTACAAGGAACCCGGCGCGCCCGAAGCACAGGCCGACCTCGCCGCCGTCCGCGCACTCGAGTTCGACGGCAAACGCCCCTTCGAAGCGGCCATGCTCGCACCCCCTTCCGCCGTCCGCTCCGGCTCACTACCAGATTACGACCTCGGCCTCGTGCGCAAACGCACCGGCGGCAACCGCGCCAAGTACACGCTCCAGATCGCCCAGTACTGCCGTACCGACCAGGTCGCGCCCTCCGACGCCGAACTCGCCGAGTTCCGCAATGCCGCCGAAGAAGCCTGCGTTCGCCTCCGCCGCGAAGGCGAAGAAGCCTTCTTCCACCACGGCCCGCGCATGAGCTCCGTCACCATCGGCCTCTTCACCGAAGGCGACTACCAGACCACCACCCCACGCTCCAAGGAAGTCGGCGCCATCGTCATCTCGCGCAAGCCCGTCGAGTCCGAGCCCCTCCGCGCCGCCCGCGAGCGCCACCCCTACAACCTCATCAACGGCCAGGCCGCCCGCGTGCGCTCCCGCCCCGGCGCCGAAGCACGAATGGTCCCCAGCACCATCGTCGCTGTGCCCGAATAAGTCGCCGCAAACGCTTACATCCGTGCCCTCCGCCGTTTCCACCGTGAGCCACGCCGATTCCCCACGTTTCCCAGAACCGGGGACCCGCGTCCCCGTATGGACTTCGGGCACGTTCGTGCCGCTCGCTTCACCCGGAGGTCCCGCATGACCCACCGCAACGACCGCTGATTTCTGAGCCCTCATCACGACTCGCTCGCACCAGAGGGGCCGAGCGCACCGTGATGCCACGCGCTCATTCATTCCGCTTCGGGAGAAAGATCATGAACGCTTCTCGTCTGCTCGCCGCACTCGCGGCATCGATACCCTGCGCCCACGCACTCGCACAAGACTTCGGCAACGCCGTCTGGTTCGACGGTGTCAACGACCAGGTCGTCTCCACGGCCAACTTCGACGCCACCCGCCTCACCGTCGAAGCCTGGGTCTACCTCATCGATCTCCCCCAAGGCTCCTGCGGCCTCGCCGCCTGGGGCCGCAACTCCGACGCCGCGTGGGAAGTCGGCCTCGGAAACGGCTCCGTCGCCTTCGCCGTCAACTGGAACAAACCCACAGAGAAGCGCTTCCTCGCCGAAAACCTCTTCAACCTCCAAACCTGGAACCACATCGCCGTCACCTACGACGACACCTTCGCCCGCCTCTACATCAACGGCGACCTCGCCCACTCCGCCGAGTTCAACATGCCCATCCTCCCCGCCGGCCCCGGCGCGATCATGGCCCTCAACAACCAGTTCCCCGGCATCAACGAACTCGGCCAAGCCATCTTCGACGAAGTCCGCATCTGGAACCTCGCCCGCTCGCAGGATCAGCTCCGCTGTGCCATGTCCCACGAAATCGACCCCGCCACACCCGGCCTCCTCGCCTACTACCGCTTCAACGACCCGCTCCCCGGCTCTCAGGCCATCGCCGACACCAGCCCCGCCGGCCGCGGCGCAACCCTCGGCTCCTCTCCCTCCACCGGCCCCGACGACCCCGTCCTCTTCGCCTCCGCCGCTCCCTTCCAGTGCCTCACCCCCTCGTACCAACCCCTCCCCACACTCCGCGGCCCGCGCTGCTCCATGTCCATGAGCTTCGAAGCCTGCGGCGAAGGCACCATTCAGTACCAGTGGTACCACGCCGCCGCCCCCATCCCCGGCGCCACATCTCCAATCCTCGTCCGCACCAGCCTCACCCTCGCTGACTCCGGCAACTACACCTGCATCGCCTTCGGCGCCTGCGGCATCGAAATCAGCCAGGACGCATACCTCACCGTCTGCATCGCCGACTTCGACTGCACCGGCACCATCGACGGCGACGACCTCGTCGAGTACTTCGCCGCCTGGGATCAGAACGACTCCATCTGCGACGTCGACGACTCCGGCGGCGTTGACGGCGACAACGTCATCCTCTTCATGACCACATGGGAATCCGGGTGCTAACACCAGCGGTCTCCAGCCCGCTTCCACCCGACGAAAGCCGCACTCGCTCATTCTCCCTATGCAAACGAGCTCCTCTTCGCCCCGGAGGGCAACGCCGTGAACTAAGCGATGGGACGTTCGCGAGACGCGGCGGCGCGGCGGCGTTCGGCATCCGTGGCGCGGCGGACTCTCGGGGGTTTGAGGCGCAGCGGGGAAGGGGTGATCTTGGTGATCGGATTATGCCGTGCCGCTTTGGGCCTGCGTCTTCGATAGTTGTCTTTGACGGCGCGGGCCAGAGCCTGATCCAGCGCGGCGAGGGCTCCGGCGGTCTTGGTGCCCGCGCCACGCAGGAGCGCGCCACGGAGCACACGCACCACGGCCGCGGGGCTCTGGCGACGTGGATCCACGCGGCGGCGGCGCAGAGCGTGTGTGCCGATGAGCGCCAGGATCGTCGCCGTGATCAGGCCCCACTCCAGTTCGAGCTTGCTCCGACGCCCGCTCCGGCTCCGCAGTTTGGCGTAGCCCAGCGTGCGCTTGAGCGTGCGGTAGAACAACTCCACGCCCCACCGCAGCCGGTAGATCGTCCCTGCGGCACGCTTGGACAGCCGCGCGGGATCCAGCACATTGGTGAGCAGGTACACCGGGTTCTTCTTGCTCCCGACCCGGAGGAGGCGCAGCCGCAGGGGTGCCAGCGTGGATTGGTGATGCACCGGCCATGCGTACACGATGTCGCCCTGGCGTTCGATACGGGCGCCGGGGAACAGATCGCGGATCAGGCTCACATTGCCCCCAACGCGGATCAGGAACGACTTCCCATGATCGATCAGCGCCGACCACACCCCGTGGCCCACGAAGTTGCCGTCGGCCAGCAGCATGGCATCATCGGGCAGGTCCTGGGCCATCTCCATCAGGTGGTCCTTCTCGCTGGCCCGAGCCTTGTCGACCCGCCAATCCCACGGCAGGCCCCCCTGCACCTCCACGATGGCCGTCACGAACGCCTGCGGCCACACGCCGTTGTCACCGAACCCGAACACCTTCTCGTTGTCGGTCGTGCGAGGCAGATCGTCCTTGCTCCCGTCGACCGCCAGCAGCGTCCACCCCGCGACCTTGGGCACCATCCCGATCGCCCGCCGCACCCGCTCACGCAGATCGGCCTTGAGCAGCGGCAGCACCGCGCCGCTCTGCCGCTCCAGCGCCTTGAGGAGCCCGTTGTAGGTCGTTCCCACGCGTCGACGACGCTTGAAGTCCCCGGCCATGCATCCGAGCGCGTCCTCGCACCGCACGTGGAGCGTGCAACCCGGATCCAGGGCCATGAGCACCGCCGCCAGAGCCGCGGCCAGCGGCGTCCACCGCACGCTCCGCTTGGCCGTGGGGTCGGCCAGGCCGGCCAGGCACGACAGGCAACCATTGATCCTCGCGACCAGCGGGTGCCGATGTATCTGTGCGCAATCACAACCCCCGACCTTCGGATCGGTGTTCATAGGTCCCTGCCTCTCTGTCGCGACAACTACAGATCGGCAGGGACCTCTTTTTCTCGCGCGCTTTTGTGCGAACTCAGTTCACGGCGTTGCCCGGAGGGGCAGAGGAGACGAGCACGCCGAACTGCGAATACTGATCCACCAAGCAGAAGTGACGGAAGGCTTCAAGACGCTCATCCCGCTACGCTCCGTGACTTCGGCTTTCAAGCCAAAGCGCTCTTGCACGCCTCCGGCGTGCGGTTGGACCCCCGACCTCACAACGCCGCGCCCCAAAACACCGCGCACCCGCCCGCCGGCCCGCGGCAACCACCCCATCCTCAACGAGCAGATACCATGTGCAGCCTCTCGTGGCGAGTACCGCCATCAGAGCGTCCCCACGAGAGCCCCCCGAGCTCTCCATCGTGCGATCGTTCCCCGCCCGGGGCCGCGGGGTTGTATGGACAGGAGGCTGATTCCATATGCCAAAGCTCAAGCAGCGCGACGTGACACGCCTATCAAAGAAGTGGAACTGCACACTCCCAGCCGGCTACGTGAGCTTCATGAAGAAGCACGACCCCGATGAAGACCTCCTCGAACCGAACTGCTTTCTGCTGACGGTCGACGGACGCCAGGCGGTCGTGGAGGGGATCATGCTCGCACCCCTGCCGACCGAAGCAGAGGACGAAATCCCGGGCCCCGAACAGCCCATCGAGACCGAGATCGATGAAGAGTGGGGCGGGCTCACCGGCCCGGACAGACCATCATGGCTCCCCACCGGCGCAATCTTCATCGGCGGCACCATGTGGAACGCCAGACCTGTCCTCTTCCTCAACGGCCCCAACGCCGGCGAGGTCTGGATCTCTTCATCCATCAAGAAAACAAACCGCCTCTACCCCGCCGCGAAAGACTTCGCGTCCTTCATCAGATCCCTGGTCGAAACACCACCCGCCTCCATCCCCCGCATCGGCCAAAAACTCTAAACCCGCGATCTCTCGGGTGCCCCAACAACCCCCGCGCGTGGCAGCGGTCTCCAGACCGCTGCGTCCCCGCGGCTTTCTAACCGCTGTCCATGTTGCACCCCCGACGCAACAACGCCGCACTCAGAACCCCACCGAGCCCACCTCCGGTGCCACGACAACCCGCCGCGGGTTGTCGTGTGAACTGACCGTGCCCTCCTCCCCGCAAACCCCCACCAACCACAATTCCGCGCCACCAAAGGCACCCCCTACACAACCCCGAGCCGCGAGGCCCGGGCGCCATCCCCATCCCCTAACCCAAACCCAAACAACAAATCCCAAAAACCAATCAAACGCCTATTGACCACCCTACCCCACAACCCGTATCCTGCCCCCCTGGATACCACCCAACCACCAATCAAGCCCGACCTTAACACCCTCATCCGCCTCTATTTCGACCCAAACCTCGAAATCCCCGAGGTCGCCGATCGCCTGGGCATCTCCGTCCTCGACCTCTCCGACTACCTCCTCGAACCCCATGTTCGGGCCGCTGTCCGTCGCGTCCGCGCCATGTACCGCGCCCGCACGCCCCATCTCGCCGCGGCATCCCTCCACCGCAACCTGAAACTCCTCGACTCCATCGCAGTCCTCCCGGACAACCCCACCCCCGCCGACCGCGACCGCCTCCGCCGAACCCTCGACTCCTCCCGCCGCGCGGCAGACCTCCTC
>JBEIUO010000698.1:0-2224 GCA_040374335.1 Phycisphaeraceae bacterium | reverse complement strand
TGCGAGGCTGCCGCTGACGGGGATCTACGGCGTGCTGCACGAGGCGCTCAAGAAGACCTCGCGCGTGGATCGCCTTGTGACGGAGTTGAAGGAGCGGATCACGCAGGCGGTTCCCAACGCGGGGGAGCGGGGACCGGCGTTCGCGCAGGCGATGCAGAGCCTCGAGGGAATGGCGGCGATGGGGTGGGTGCGATGCTCGAAGGTGCCCGGATTGGCGACGTTGACGATCTCGACTCCCGAGGAGGGTGACATCGTGTACACGGAGAAGCTGGGGCCGCGGTCGAAGTGAGTAAAGAGAAAAGCCCCCGGCGTTGGGCCGAGGGCTTTGGTTTGGCGGGGAGGTGGGGGGACGGCTTACAGGTTGCCGCGGCGTTCCTGCTCGAGTTCGAGGGCTTCGAAGAGGGCCTTGAAGTTTCCCTTGCCGAAGGACTGGCTGCCGCGGCGGCAGATGATCTCGAAGAAGAGGGTGGGGCGGTCCTGGAGGGGCTTGGTGAAGAGCTGGAGGAGGTAGCCTTCGTCGTCGGCGTCGACGAGGATGCCGAGGTCGTGGATGCGCTTGTGGTCTTCTTTGACTTCGGGCTGGTTGTGGGACTTGAGGGTGGAGTTCACGCGATCCCAGACCTTGTCGTAGTAGGCGTCGGGGAGGGTGAGGAAGTCGACGCCACGGGAGCGGAGGGCGGCGATGGAGTGGAGTTCGTCATCGGTGCGGAGGGCGAGGTGCTGGACGCCGGGGGTGTTCTGGTGCCAGTCGAGGTATTCCTGGACCTGGCTCTTGCGTTTGCCGGGGGCGGGCTCGTTGATGGGGATTTTGATGAGGTTGTTGCCGCTGGACATGACCTTGGACATGAGGGCGGAGGACTCGGGGGAGCTGTCCTTGTCGTCGAAGTGCGTGAACATGGAGACCTCGAGGACTTGCGCGTAGATCTGGACCCAGGAGTTCATCGTGCCCATTTCGACGTTGCCGACGAGGTGATCGACGTACTTGAGGCCGCAGGGGCTCTTCCGGTTGTGTTCGTTGATGCAGAGGACGGAGGAAATGCCGGCCTGGGGTGCGCAGCCGCCAGCGGGCTCGGTGGTGCAGCCGGCGTCGATCTTGCGGAAGCGAGGCATGAAGACGCCGCCCTGCTTGACCTTGGTAAGTTCGTATGCACCGGTGCGGCTGACGAAGGTGTGGACGACGCGGCCGAAGGTCTTGATGGAGGCGGTGGTGACGGAGCCGTTGGCGTCGGTGTAGGTCCGCGGGGGTGCGGCGGATTCCGCGCCGTTCTTGATGGCCCGCTCGTAGGCGCGTTCGGCGTTGAAGACGGTGAAGGCGACGTCCTTGACGCCGTCGCCGAACATGGCGACTTCCATGTTGGAGGCGTGGGATGGGGTGAGGCCGCTGGTCAGGAGGAAGCGGATGTTGCCCTGGGTGAGGAGGTAGTGGGCGGCGTCGCGGCTCCCGGTGGTGAGATCGCAGACCTGCTCGACCTGGAAGCCGAAGCAGTGGGCGTAGAAGAAGGCCGCCTGCTTGGCGTTGCCGACGTAGAACTGGACGTGGTCGACGTCGATGAGGTGGAGGGGGTCGGTGGAAGCCGAGGCTGCGGCGGACGGCTGGGCGGCGAGGGTGGTCATCGTGGGGTCTCCGTAAGGGCGAAAAAGGATAGCCCGGGAGGGTGGGCGGGGCCGAGAATGGCGTCTGGGGGGTGCGGGCAACGGCGTGGGGTGTGGGATGTGGACCCGTGGGAGGGGGGCGAGTGGCGGGGTTCTGTTGGGTGTGGTACGCTACTCCGCCATGACGACCGTTGAAAGGGCAAGGACGCTGAACGCTGCCGCGCTGCATGAGTTGCACGCGAGGTGGGGTCCGTATCAGTTGTTGCGGCATGGGGGCGAGGTTGTGCTGGGGAACTGGTGGCGTGCGCAGCGGTACTACGCGATGCACGAGACGCGGTCGTCGAGCCACATGGTGTACACGCTGGGGCATCGGTACGACAGGGGGCTTCGGCGGCGGGCGGAGGAGAGCGGGCACCGATTGGTTGCGATGGAGAACGGGCACCTGCTGAAGTACGAGGTGCTGGGGATGTGTGAGAAACGGGGCTGCTGCGTGGCCTCGCCGTACACGGGGGACCAGACGGGGTTGCTGACGCTGCGGCGGTTGCGGGAGTTGAAGGGTGGGAATCTGCCGGCGCTGGAGGTTCGTCGCGCGGTGGAGCACCTGCTGTGCGGCGTGAAGGGGATGCACGAG
>JBEIUO010000406.1:0-3627 GCA_040374335.1 Phycisphaeraceae bacterium | reverse complement strand
GACGGCCCGGTCGTCTGGGGGCATGTAGGACAGGATCTCTTCGACGCGCTTCTTTTCCGAAGTGAGCATGTGCGGGGTCTCCCCCACACGTCTAACCGGTTTTGCCAATCGGCGCAGCCTTCTCTTTTGTCAAGTCAGGTTCCGCGTCCGGCAGCGGTTCGACCGTCGGCTCCGACAGAGCGGCAGGCATCTGAACCGAGGTCGGCGGCAGGCTTCGCGTCCCGAAGTAGTACGCGAACACGGTCAGACACGTGTCCTTGATGAACGCCAGTACAGTCGTCCGCTCGGACGGGGCCAAGAGGCGCGTGTCCGGGCCGGCGATGAGGAGGTCGGCCACGTAGACCCCGACGACGACCGCGACCATCGACATGACGAAGCGCGTCAGCGCCTCATGCTCGTTCTGGCTCCCGCGAAAGATCATCGCGACGACGTGCAAGAGCGCGCCGATGATGCTCAGCCCGATGAGGATCGCGACGATAGCGCCGCTGGCGCTGTCGTACAGGCTCGGATACGTTCGAAGGACGGCATCCATGCGGCACCTCTCAAGGGATGAAGCGAACCACCACGACACTGGACAGGTCGTAGCCTGTACAGACGCTCAGCTCCTCGACGGCGACCGTGACCGTCACGCGACCCGGAATGGAGCGTTCCCCGACAGGAACGGGGCCGGTCACGATATCGTAGGGCCCGGTCGCCCCCGTGTCCGGGAGTTCGAGCCGCGCGACCATCGGGTTCGCGTCCAGCACCGCGTTGATGTAGGTGTACATGGGGATCTCACGCTGTCAGTAGGTAGCAGTCTTGCGAGGCGTTGATGCTCGCGCCGACGATGTAGCCGATCGGCGTCCCGGCGTTGTCCCACCGCAGACGCGACTGGGCGTCGCGGATGAGGTAGATGGATCGGGCCTGACCAAGAAACGCGTTCGAGGCGTTCACGTACGAGAAGGGCAGTCGCACGATGTCGCCGTTCAAGGCGAGGAACGCGCCGGAGGGCTGCCACGTTCCGAAGCGCGTGGCAGGGACCACGGTCGTCGTTCCGGGAGAGAAGATCCCGCAGTGCGCCGTCGTGTTAGAGGCCGTGTGCGAAAAGGGGCCTTCTGTGGCCGTGGCCAAGAACACGGAGGTCGGGGTAGAGGCGCTCCCGCATCCGCTGAAAACGTAGAGTCGACCGTCCGACTCGCACGTCCCCGCGGCTGTGTTCAGCGGGTCGATGACCGCGCCGAAGATAACAACGGAGGTGACACCCGTGGAGGCGACTGCGTACTGCAACATGCACCCCTCGGGCGACTCCCACATCGAGACGGAGTCGTAGGCAAGCGTCGCGAAGGCCCGCGTCCCGCGCCAGTACCCCGAGAAACCAGAGGTAAATGGCTGCGCATTTGTCCAGGTTGTGTAGGCGCCGCTGGAGCGGTTCATGCCGCAAACGACGATGTTCGCAGTACCCGTTGTATCCGGCGTGAGGAAGGTGTACGCGGTCGTTGACGTGTCCCCCGCGATGATGTACCGCATCGAGAGCGCGTTCGTGGGCGGATTGCCGTAGGCCGCGACCGTCGATCCAGACACCTCGCGCGCCCACGTCCACGCAGACCCCGATCCCGGTGTCCGCGCGCTCCCGTCCGCATACGTCACGGCGGTCCCGAGCGCATAGACCGCGTCGTGAGAATTGGCGATGCCCGAGACGAAGCTCTGCGCGCCGACGTACTTCCAGGTGAGTGCGGGGAGTGCCATTAGATGATCGATCCTGCCCCGAGGGCTGCTGAGTTGGTTTGGAGGGGTACGGGCACGAACTCGATCTCCAGCGTCCGGTCGATGTTCGCCAGGACGGCCACAGTAGACGCGATCACCGTGAAGGTGAGGACGCCCCCGATGAAGCCCAGCACAGACCCTTCGACCGTCGCCTGCACCGTCTGGGACGCGCCGCCGGCTCCGAAGCACGCGACCGAGTTGTCGGTACCGGTGTGTCCCGCAGCCGACCAGCCTAACGTCGTAAGTCCAGTATGCGCGGTGACGCCGCCTGCATTCACCCACACGGCGGCTCCTGCGGAGTTGTCGGCGCAGATGTAGACGGCGCGCGGAGCGACTGCCGTGTTGATGATCGCGCTTCCGATCACGAAGCCCTTCGTGATGTCGTCGGCTACACCAGGAGCGCCTGCTTTCGTAGACTGCGGAGGGAGCACATAGGACATCAGATAATCCAGTAGTTAGTGCCGTCGGACATGAGCGTCACCGATCCGAGTGTTCTCGAATTGATGACGTACGTTGCCGCGCCGTCGATGTTTCCAGACACAGCCGAGATGGTGACTGTGAAGTTATCGGTGTTGATACGTTTGATGACGATCGGACGGATCGCCGTCGCCGCCGACTGGACGACGATCGACTGATCGGCCAACGGATCGGCAAAGACGTAGTCCACGGTCGTAGGGACGTTGTAGGGGGATGCGGACGTCGTGACGCGCCCCCCGACACCGCTCGCTGCGGCAGTGATTCGCCCGTAGGCGTCCACCGTGATGTCGGCCGAAGAGTAGCTCCCGGCACCCACCGCCGTCGTGATGAGATCGAGCGTAGGCGTCGTTCCGCCCGTCGACGAGATGCGCCCGCCCGTTCCCGAGACGGACGTTACGGGTGCTGTTCCCGAAGCGGCCGCCGTCAGGCGCCCTTGAGCATCAACTGTGATTGCAGCGTAGGTATAGGAACCGGCCGCCACGGCCGTGTTCGCGAGGTTGAGCGTGAGCGCGGCTCCAGCACCGGAATCGACGGCGGCGAGGCCCGTCCCGGCCGTGAAGATGCGCTCGTTCGTCAGCGTTCCGTTCGCCGTGAGGCAGAGGTAGGTCGCGTCCGCGGGAGCGCCGCCCCCTCCTCCGCCCGGTACATCAACCCGGACGAGTCCCGCCGCTGGCGTCGTCGCAGTGACGCCCGCGCCTGTGAAATTGAGGATGAGGGCGGCACCGAGGGGGGCGCCTTCGTCCTGCACAAGAAGCGGGATGGTCAGACTCGTCAAGGTATTCGTCCCTGAATAGACCCTAACACGCGAGGCGGATGTGTGCCCAGCCAGAGGGGGCCCTCTCCGGGTTCGGAGGGACGGGGCTCTGGAGGATCACCTGACCGGGCGCGCCGTCGAGCGCGTGCATCACGGACGCGAGCGTGTCCGGGTCGAACGCGCGCTCCTCCGGGATGAAGATCGCGAGCGTGTTCTCGCCGGGCCGGAAGGTCGCGCACCCGAGCGCGAGCGTGAGCCGCGCCCACTCCGCCCCGGAAAGTGCCGAGTGAAGCACCTCATTCCGCATGAGACCGACGCGGCAGACCGCCTTCTTCCCGTCGAGGAGTTGGATGCGGAACACGTCGGTCGAAGGGAGGTGCGACTGGACAGCAGCCTCGAACGCCACAGCGGCCCGCTGGAGGAGCGTCTCGACGACGCTCTCCGCGTCCTCCGCGAACGCCTTGAGCGTCTGCGCCGTGTCCAGCGCCCGCTGGGCCTGATCCTTCGAGGAGCGGAGCGTGCGCCACTGACGCTGGCTGTTCTGCAGCGACACGAGCGCCGTACGTGTCCGATCCACGGCGGCGTTGAGCGCGTCCCAGTTCGGTGCCGCGATGTTCGACGTAGCGCGGAGCACGTCCTGCTCCGCCTGTGTC
>JBEIUO010000472.1:0-3225 GCA_040374335.1 Phycisphaeraceae bacterium | reverse complement strand
GGCCGCATCTCCACCTCGGGATGGAGCCCATTTTCCCAGCTCATCCAAGCCGGAATCTCCGCTTGTGCGGATGCCGCGCCGCACGCGAACCTCTGCAAGCCCATGATCCACATCGACCGAGGCGGCGACAACGGCGCGTGCCGCTGGTTCTTTGACAACCTCCTCGCGCGCGTCTCCGGTGTTCGCGGCATCGGGCTCTCGTACTACCCGTGGTGGCACGGCCCGCTCGCCAGCGTCTCCCAGAACCTCGCCGACCTATCCGCACGCTACGCGCTCCCCATCCTGATCGCCGAAACCGCCTATCCGTGGACCCTCAGTTGGTCCGACAACACGCACAACCTCGTCGGGCTCTCCTCGCAACTTCTCCCCGGGTACGCGGCTTCCCCCGAAGGCCAAGCCCGGTTCCTCGAGGACCTCGCCGCGATCGTTCGCGCCGTTCCCACCGGCTTGGGAGTCTGCGCATGGGGCGGTGAACTCATCCCCAGCCCGTCTATCGGCAGCAGCTGCGAGAACCTCGCCCTCTTCGATTTCGCTGGCCAAGCCCTCCCTGCGCTCCAACGCCTCGGGGCCGCCGCCGTGCTCCGCTGATGTCCCGCCCCGATGCTGCAAGGCCCCAACGCAAACAAAGCGCGAACGACTTCCCCCGCACCGTCGGGTTCTGCAACATTGAACCCGGCCGCAACCCCCGAGGAGCCTATAGATTCTGCCAGCCCAACACGGCCAGGGGAGCGCACGTGTCCGACCATACGCACATCGAAGTGACCCGTCTCCTCGAAGCCGTCGAGGCCGGAGACCACTCCTCCTCCGGGAACCTCTTCCCGCTCGTGTACGACGAACTCCGCCGACTCGCCTCCGCACTCCTCGCGCGCGAACGCGGCCCGGTGACCCTCCAGCCCACCGCGCTGGTGCACGAGGCGTACATGCGCCTCGTCGGGGTTCCCGATCTGGCGTGGAAGAACCGGGCACACTTCTTCAACACCGCCGCCCGCGCGATGCGTCGCATCCTCATCGATCGCGCTCGCCACATCAAGGCCGCCCGAGTTCCCCAGACGCCGCTCTCGGGCGAAGGACCCGTGGTGCACGACGTCCACAGCGGCGAGATGTCAGGTGAGGATCTCATCCTGCTCGACGGCGCGATGGAAACGCTCAAGGCCCGCGACGAACGGCAGCACGATGTCGTCATGCTCCGGTACTTCGCCGGTCTCACCATCGACCAGACCGCAGCCGCCATGGACCTCTCGCCCGCCACCGTGAAGAACGAGTGGACCTACGCCCGCGCGTGGCTCATGCGCGAGATGGAACAGGCCCGCAAGCGCGAGCCCGACGCGTGAGTCCGACCGACGGCGACAGATCCCGCCGGCTCTTCGACGCCGCTCTGGCACTGCCTTCAGAGCGCCGCGCCCACTACCTGCGCGAGCACTGCTCCGACGACGAAGCCCTCCGCCACGAAGTCGAAGAACTCCTCGCGCTCGCCGATACCCCGGACGGCCCCCTGGACCGAACCCCAGGCGGTGCGCTCGCGCAGTTCTCCGATCAACTCTCTCGCGGCGACAAGCTCGGCCGCTACACCATCGACAGCGTCATCGGGCAGGGCGGCATGGGCATCGTCTACCGCGCCAAGCAGGAAGAGCCCGAACGCGACGTCGCCGTTAAGGTCGTGCACGAGGGGATCTTCTCCCGCAGCGCGGTGCGTCGTTTCGCACAGGAAGCCGCGGTCCTCGGTCGGCTGAAGCACCCCGGAATCGCCGCGGTCATCGAGGCCTCCCTCACCGGCGGCCGCCCCTTCATCGCGATGGAACTGGTCGAGGGCGAGTCGATCATCTCCTTCGCGTCCTCGCACTCCCTCAACCTCCGCGCGAAGCTCGAGCTTGTCGCCAAGGTGTGCGACGCGCTGCACCACGCCCACGTGAAGGGCGTGATCCACCGCGACATCAAACCCGCGAACCTCCTCGTCGATCTCTCCGGCCAACCCCGCGTGCTGGATTTCGGCATCGCGAGGCTCACGGAGGGCGACACCGCCGCGGGCCCGATGACCGGCGCAGGCCAGCTCGTCGGCACCCTCGCGTACATGAGCCCGGAGCAGACCGGCGGCGATCCTTCCCGCGTGGACGCCCGCTGCGACGTCTACGCGCTGGGCGTCGTGCTGTACGAACTGCTCTGCGGTCGCCCTCCGCTCAAGATCAACGACGCGATGGTCGCCGACGCGGTCATGCGGATCCAATCCGAGGACCCCACGCCCCCGCGCGAGATCGTTCCCGGCCTTCCCGACGACGTCGACACCATCGTCCGTCGCGCCCTCGAGAAAGAGCCGCACAACCGCTACCAGCACGCCTCCGATCTGGCCGCCGACATCCGGCGCTATCTCGCCGACGAACCGATCATGGCCCGGCCCCACTCCACGTGGTACCAGGTCAGCAAGTTCGCCCGCCGCAACCGCATCCTCGTCGGTGCGGTCTCCTCCGTTGTCGCGTGCATCATCATCGCCCTGGGCCTCGTCACCGTTGCGATGTTCCGCGCCCGCGACGCCGAGAAGGACGCCGCCACCAAGGCCCAGCTCGCGAGGGAAGAAGCCGCCCGCGCCACACGCTTCGGCAACTTCCTCCGCAACATCCTCGCCGTCGAACGCGAGTCCGTCGCCGGGAAGGACACCACCGTCCTCCACATGATGCTCGAACGCGCCGAGAAGCGCCTCCCCGCCCTCGACGACGACCCGCAGACTCGCGCCGCGATCCTCGCCGTCATCGGCAACAGCTACCGTGATTTCGGCCGCCCCGGCGACGCCGTCCGCGTTCTCATCGAGGCCGTCCGTGTCTCCACCCAAACCAAAGGCCCCGAGTCCATCGACACCCTCTTCGCGCGCGACGCCCTCGCCGCCGCCAAGATCAGCATGAGCGACTACGCGGGCGCCGCCGATGATCTCCGCGAGATCGCAGAGATCCGCGAACGCGTCGATCCCGAGAAAGACCGCCTCGCCACCACCCTCTCCAACTACGCGCTCGCCCTCGAGGCCATGTCACGCACCGACGAAGCCATCGAGGCCATCGAGAGAACCGAGAAGATCCTCACCGAGCTGAACGACACCGACGCCCGTCTGGTGCTCGCCATCCGCCGCGGCCGGATGCTCGGCGAGACCGGACGCGTCGAGGAAGCAGACGCCGCGATCCGCTCCACCCTCGCCCTGCTGGTCGAACGCCACGGCTGGTCTCACGTCACCACCATCGCCGC
>JBEIUO010000158.1:0-6200 GCA_040374335.1 Phycisphaeraceae bacterium | reverse complement strand
CGCACCGTCGTCGGGCTGATCCCCGCTTCCTTCAGCGCCTGCTCCGACAACTCGCTGTGGCTCGTGATCGCCGGGCAGAGCACCACCGTGTTCGGCTGCCCCAGCGACACCTGGTGCCCGAACACCGGATCCAGCCCGTCAAAGAACCGCTGGAACGTCGCCCGATCAATCTTCGGCTTGTTCCCGCCCTTGCCCTCGAAATCAAACGTGAACAGCGGCGCCGGGAACCCAAGGTGCATGCACTTCTCGCGCATCGCCGAGTTCTCGTTCCCCGCCGCGGCATTGCACTTCACGTTGATGTCCGGGTGGCTCGACAGGAACTCCGCGAAGCTGAGCGTGTTCACGATCTTGTTCAGCATGCGCACCTCGAGCGTGTGCATGCCGTTCAAAACCTCGTACGCCTTTTCGCTGTCGAGGAACGCGCCCTTCACGTAGTACACGTTCCAGAACAGCGTCTCCTCCCAGTGGTACGTCTTCGGCGTGCCGTCGGGTGCCGTCCCCTGCATCGTGTCGTGCTTGCCCATGAACATGCGCTCGTTGCGGCCGATCACCACGCCCGCCGTCGTGCTGCCGTGTCCCGACAGATCCTTCGTGTACGAGTGGATGATGAAGTCCGGCCGCTCCATCGGGTCCTTCTTCTGCAGCGGACGGTGCAGGAACGGTGTCCCCACCGTGCTGTCGCAGATCACGTTCAGGCCGCGCTTGTGGGCTTCCTTGCAGATCCCCGGCACATCCAGCACGTACCCGTGCGGGTTGCACGGGCTCTCGATGTACACGTAGATGTGCCGGCCCGCATCCAACCGATCCTTGTTCTCCCGCTGCACCTTCTCGAGCGCCGCGAGGAACGCCTCAACCGTGAACCCGTCGAAGAAGTTCACGCTCACATCCAGGTTGCTCTTCTTCGCGTACCAGTCGTGCATCAACTGATACACGCCGCCGTACACGTTGCGGCTCGCGAGGATGATGTCGCGGTGCCCCACGAGGTGGCTCAGCGTCGCGTCCACCGCCGCCATGCCGCTGTTGAAGTTCCACGCGAAGTACTCGCCCGAGTACGGCCCGGCCTCCACGTCCACGATGTGGTTCGCCAGGCTCACGTTCGTCGGGTTCAGCAGCCGCGAGTAGACCTCGAGCAGCAGTTCCTTGCCTTCGAACGCGTCCGTCACCCACTCCGCACACGCGTAGATGTACGTCGCGGTCCGCGTGATCACAGGTTTCGCCGAGAACAACGCGGTCACGTTGTCGAAAATCGGGTACGGCCCCTTCGGCAGCCGCTGCGACGTGCTCGTCACCAGCGACTGATACGTCTTCCGGAACGGGTGCTGCAGCGTGTCCAGCATCTTCGCCAGCTGGTAGCACAGGAACTTCTGCGCACTGAACCGCTCCGCCCGCTCCCGCCTCCCCAGGTGCGCCAGCTCCCGAACACCCACCTCCCAAAGCCGCCGCATGTCCGCGTGCCCCGCGTACAGATGCGACGCCAAGTCCCCCAACGTCTGCCCGTACTCGCTCTTGGGGTCAATCCCAAAGTGCTTGAGCTGCTCCTCCACCAACCCATCAACATTCGTCGCGCCAGTCGTCCGCCGCCGCGGCGAAATCTCGCGGGCCAGATCAAAGTCAGTCGTTCCGGGCTTCACGGCAGGGGAATGGTCGTTGGGGTGAGTCATGCTCCATAGTAGCTTGGCCTTTCAAGGCCAAGCGTGCCGCGGGCGCCCCCGCCCGCGGGCTGTGCGCACGGGGCGAAACGAGCGCCTCAGCAGCCCGCCGGCATGCAGATCCCTGCCAGGCCCCTCTCGCTCACCACCCGGGTTGCCACGACCCGTTCTCCACAACCCGCGGTGGCTTGCCGGAACCACAGACCAAGTGAAGTCATGCAGCCTCGCACGCGCGTGAGTGCCCCGCTTCTGCGGTCGCCCCAGCGGCCCGACAATAAACCTCAAAACGGGTGGCCGTCCAACGGATCCTGCGGCACACTCAATCAGGACCCCATCGTGGAGACCGCTCATGCTGCGCAGACATAGATTCGTAAGCTCCTCCATCGTAATGATGCTCAGCGGCACCGCGTTGGCCCAAGTCGACCCCCTCAGCGGCATTGACTTCGTCACCATCGGAGACGTCGGCAACCCAAACTGGACCGGCGGGGGCACCTATCACAATAACCGTGGCCGCGTCGACTACGAGTACAAGATCGGCAAGTTCGAGGTGACCACGTCGCAGTGGGTCGAGTTCGTGAACGCAGCGCTCGATCGCCCACCCGCGGATCGCATTCCCTGGGTTGTCACACCCTTCGGATGGGGCGCCACCTCGATGACGCCACTCAACAGCGGGGGCCGTCGCTACCGCGTCCTCGCGGGCGGCGAGATGATCCCCGCCGGCGGCATCACGTGGCGATCGGCCGCGGTGTACTGCAACTGGCTCCACAACGGCAAGAGTTTCGAGCGAAGCGCATTCCTCAACGGCGCCTACGACATCTCGACCTTCGATGACGGGCCCACGTATACCGATCAGGTCACGCGCAGCCCCGGCGCGCAGTACTGGATCCCATCGCTCGACGAGTGGATGAAGGCCGCACACTGGGACCCCGTCAAGGCGAATGCCGACGGCGCCGTCGGCGGCTGGTGGTTCTACTCGAACCGCTCGGACACGGCTCCGGTGTATGGGCCACCCGGTGTGCTCGTCAATGGCCGGCTCGCCGAGGCCAACTCAAACTGGTCGGATTTCAACTACCCGGGATACAACCCCTTCACGGTCCCGCTCGGGGCCTACCCGCAGACCATGAGCGCGTACGGGCTCCTCGACCTCGCCGGCGGCACGTCGGAATGGCTCGAAGAGACCTTTGTCGATGTCGGTGAGACCTACTTCCGCGCCCGCTACTTCGACGGATCCCCGCGGGACAGCTCTCCCTTCGGCGCCGATCGCATTCTCGGAATGTTCGGGGGTGAAGCGCCGCTCATTCCCCTCATGGATACAGGCCTCCGCATCGCAGCAAGCATTCCAGCGCCGGGCGTGTTGCCCGGTCTGCTGATACTCGGCAGCTGGACGCTTGCCCGCTCAAGGAGACGTCCTCCTCAGGCTGATCGAAAGCCCCCTGCCGATCGCCGCCGGCCCTGACCCGCGCCCGCCTCGCGCAGGCCGCGGGCCGGTGCCACGGCAACCCGCTTCGAGTTGTCGTGAGACCTGATGACGCCCCGCTCGCCGAGCCGAAGCGAGCCTCCGGCTCATCCCATTGAAACCGAAGCGGTTTCAATGGCACCGGTACCCACGAGCCTCGGCCTCCCTTTCCCCTCTTCCCCGTTGCGCTCCTCTCCGAATTCGCTGTTTTGCTGTTTTGCTGTTTTGAGCTTTGAGCTTCGCTGCTTTGCCCCATCCCCCCTCCCCTCCCCTACACTCCCCTCCCATGACAAAGACCTCTCCCGCGTACGACGCCCTCTGCGCCCACCTCCGCTCCGTCGGCCACCTTTCGTCCATCGCCGCCCTCGTGAGCTGGGACCAGGAAACCTACATGCCCCCCGCCGGTGCACCCATGCGCGCCGAGCAGTCCTCCCTCCTCGCCTCCATCACCCACGAACGCCTCACCGACGCCCGCGTCGGTGACTGGATCAGCGCCTGCGAGGCCGACGCCAACCTCACCAAGAAGGGCTCCGTCACCGCCGCGAACATCCGCGAGATGCGCCGCGACTACGACCGCCGCACGAAGCTCCCCTCCTCCCTCGTCGCCGAACTCGCCGAAACCGGCAGCCGCGCCCAGCACGTCTGGAAAGACGCCCGCGCCAAGAGCGACTTCAAGATGTTCGCCCCCTGGCTCGACAAGATGATGGCCCTCCAACGCAAGAAGGCCGAGTGCTACGGCGTCCCCGCCGGTGGTGAGTTCTACGACGCGCTCATCGACGAGTACGAGCCCGGCGTCACCGCCAAGGAAATCGCCGCCGTCTTCACCCCCCTCCGCAAAGACCTCACCGAAATCGTCAAGAACGTCGCCGCCGCCAAGAAGAAAATCAACACCTCCTGCCTCACGATGAAGATCGATCCCGCGGCACAGCACGCCTTCGGCCAGAAGGTCCTCGCCGCGATGGGCTTTGACCTCGAGGCCGGCCGCCTCGACGTCACCACCCACCCCTTCTGCTCCGGCTTCGGCGCCGGCGACACCCGCCTCACTACCCGCTACCGCGACGAGAAGTTCACCGACGCCCTCTTCGGCACCATGCACGAAGGCGGCCACGGCCTCTACGAGCAGGGCCTCCCCAAGGCCGATGTCGGCAAGAAGAAGGGCGTCTTCGGCCAGCCCATCTCCGAAGCCGTCTCCCTCGGCATCCACGAGAGCCAGAGCCGCATGTGGGAGAACTTCGTCGGCCGCTCCCGCGAGTTCTGGACCTGGGCCCTCCCCGTCGCCGCCAAGCTCCTCTCCCCCAAGTTCAAGGGCGTCTCCGTCGACCAGATGTACGCCGCCGTGAACACCACAACCCCCAGCCTCATCCGCGTCGAAGCCGATGAAGGCACGTACAACATGCACGTCATGATCCGCTTCGAGATCGAACGCGCCCTCCTCTCCGGCGACATGAAGGTCAAAGACGTCCCCGCCGCCTGGAACGACCGCTACGCCGACTTCCTCGGCGTCAAGGTCCCCGACGACCGTCGCGGCTGCCTTCAGGACGTCCACTGGAGCTTCGGCCTCGTCGGCTACTTCCCCACCTACACCCTCGGCAACCTCTACGCCGCCCAGCTCTGGGAAACCATCAACACCCAGATCCCCGGCCTCAAGAAGGACATGGCCAAGGGCAAGTACCTCGACCTCCGCGACTGGCTCAAGGACAACATCCACAAGCACGGCCGCCGCTACACCGCCGCGGAACTCTGCAAGAAGGTCACCGGTAAGAACCTCGAAGCCGGCCCCCTCCTGCGCCACCTGCGCTCCAAGGCCCATGCGGTCTACGGCATCTGATCGCGCGCCGATTCCCCCGTCCCGGAGTCTTTCTCATAAGCGGACATGAGCAACGACTCCAACAACGCCTTCGGTGACAACCCCACCCAGCCCTTCGGCCCGGAAGATGGCCCCGCGTCCATGCTCGGCCGCTACCGCCTCCTCCGCGAACTCGGTCGCGGCGGCTTCGGCACCGTCTGGCTCGCCGAAGAACGCGGCCAGGTCACCCGTCGCGTCGCCATCAAAATCCTTACCGACCCCCTCAGCTCCCGAGAAGTCCTCGCCCGCTTCCAGCAGGAAATCCAGGCCCAGGCGATGATGAACCACCCGGGCATCGCCAAGGTTCTCGCGGCAGACCGCGCCCCCGACGGACGTCCCTACTACGTCATGGAGTACATCAAGGGCCTCCCGATCACCACCTTCTGCGACCAGAAGGAGCTGTCGATCAAGGACCGCCTCGTGCTCTTCCGCCGCGTCTGCGACGCCGTCCAGCACGCCCACATGAAGGGCGTCATCCACCGAGACATCAAGCCCAGCAACGTCATGGCCGGCCTCGTCGAAGACGCCGAACGCTTCGAGTCCATCGAACAAGTCTTCGTCCGCGTCATCGACTTCGGCGTCGCCAAAGCCATCAACCGCCCCCTCATCGACGCCACCATCGCCACCGCCGACTTCCAGATGATCGGCACCGCCGGCTACATGAGCCCCGAGCAGTCAAGCCCCGACGCCATGGGCATCGACACCCGCGCCGACGTCTACTCCCTCGGCGTCATGCTCTACGAACTCCTCGTCGGCGCCCGCCCCTTCACCAACGACCAACTCAAGCACGCCATGTGGAAGGGCATCCACAAGTTCCTCCAGGAAACCGAACCCCCACCCCCAAGCACCCGACTCTCCAACCTCCAAACGGCCGACAACGACGAAGGCCCGAACTCCGCCACAATCGCCCGCGCACGAGGCTGCGCCCTCGACGTCCTGGTGGAAGAACTCCGCCGCGAACTCGAGTGGATCCCCCTCCACGCGATGGCCAAACTCCCCGAGGACCGCTACCGCTCCCCCGCCGACCTCTCCGACGACATCGCCCGCTACCTCGAAGGCAAACCCCTCCTCGCCGGCCCCCGAACCCTCTGGTACCACGCCCGCAAAATCGCCCGCCTCTACCGCGCCCAAGTCGCCGTCGCCATCACCATCCTCACCCTCCTCATCACCGGCTCCGCCGCCGTCACCTGGCAATGGCGCCAAACCGAATCCGCCCGCGCACTCACGGTGACGCAGAAAGCCGAGGTTG
>JBEIUO010000778.1:0-1769 GCA_040374335.1 Phycisphaeraceae bacterium | reverse complement strand
GCCGCCAAAATCACCGCCGCCGTCGCACCAATCCACGCCGCGATCATCAGCAGCGGCAACCCATCCCTCCGTTTATGAATCAGAAATCGCGACGCCAGACTCAGCTTAAACGGAAAGTTGTTCAGAAACGTCGCCAGCGCGTTCGTCGCGCAGCACGACAACCAGTGCACCCGCCGCACCGGGGCGATCATCACCACAAACAGCGTCCCGTTCGCCACCAGGCTCAGCACGCACAACCCCAGCATCCCCACGATCATCCACGGATCACCGTGCAGCACGCGATCGAGCGCATCACGGTTCTCATCCTTCAGCGCGATCCGCACGCACCACGCGAGCAACCCCAGGCTCGCCGCAAAGCCCAGCACCTGCACCGCCACCCGCACGGGCGACATCCGCTTCACACCCACCACCTCACGCTCCACCGGCTCAGTCACGGACGCTCCTTCACCCGCAGCTCCACCAGCGAACACCCAACCTCCGGCCACACCCGCACCGGCTTCGCGCACGTCTCCAGCCACCGCGACACCCGCTCCACCGTCACCGCCGGATCAATCAACCCCGACCGCCCCAGCCGCGCCAACTCCGACCCGTTCACAAACACGTGCGTCACCCCACGCTCCCGCAGCCGCTCCGTCCACGCCCACGGATCCTCCCCCGCCGCCACCGCCTCCGCAAACAACCACCGATCCCACGTCGTGTTGTACTCCACGTTGTTCCAGTACAGCGGCGTCGCATCCCCCAGCAGATACACCCGACGCAGCCCCTTCAAGTTCGCCACCACCGCCGGCGGCGAGTTCATCAACACCCTCGCCCACTCCTCTTCGTTCCCACCACCCTTCAGCAACTCTTTCCTCAACTCCGCCTGCAACGCGCCGCCAAAGAACCCCGGCCCCGCATCCACCCACTGATTCGGCGCGCCCCCGCGCTCGCCCGCATACCAGTCGTACGCCGCGACGCCCCGCACCCCCATCAACACCATCAACCCCACCAACCACTTCGCCGACCACTCCGCCACCACAACCCCCATCATCACGAGCACCACCGGCACGCACGGCAACAAGAACCGCGCCTGGATGTGCGTCGCAAACAACCACGCGACCACCTGCACCCCAAGCACCACGCACATCACCACCCCGACCTCGCGCACGCGACGCCGCAACACCATCACCCCCACCACCGGCGTCGCGAGCCACAATCCCAGCCACTGCGGATGCAGCATCCCCCGATGCCGCGGGCCAGACGGATCTCCCGCATCCTCGATCACCATCAACTTCAACCGCTCCACCAACGTCCCGCCAAACGACACCGCACGCGCAAACCGCTCCGCCTGCTCCTGCGTCCAGTGGTTCGTCCCCAAAACGCCCATCCCCAGCGGGAAAATCGGATTCGCCCCCTCCATCCCGTTCCGCACCAGCCACGGCGCCAGCACCGCCACCATCACCACCGCGCCAACCACCCCCGCCTTCAACCACCCCCGCATCCCACCCCACACTATCGCCCCCACCGCCAACGGTGCACCCACAAACACAACCGCCGTCGCCTTCGCCCCAATCGCCGCGCCCACCAACACCCCGAGCACCACCCCCGCGCCCAACGTCAACCCCGCCCCACGCGCCCCGCCAAACACCACCAACATCCCCGCGCACAAGAACGTCAACAGCGGCATCTCGTTGTACGACAACGCCCACCCCACCACCGTCCCCGGCGTCAACAAAAACTCCACCCGCTCCACCCCCACCGCCCACTCCACCCGCGCCCCGTCCCTCCCG
>JBEIUO010000435.1:0-3420 GCA_040374335.1 Phycisphaeraceae bacterium | reverse complement strand
CGTGCCATCATCGATGAGATGAACGGCGGCGCCGAGACCCCGCCCGAGAAGCGCAAGGTCATCCTCGTCGGACCCAACTGCCCAGGCGTCATCACCCCCGGCCCCAAGACCGGCACCGGCACCGTCACCGACGGCAAGCTCGACCCCTTCACCAACGCCGGCTGCAAGATCGGCATCATGCCCGGCTACATCCACACCCACATCTCCCAGGCCAAGCTCGGCAAGGCCATCGGCATCGTCAGCCGCTCCGGAACCCTCACGTACGAGTCCGTGTGGCAGACCAGCAACCGCGGGCTCGCCCAGAGCTCCTGCGTCGGCATCGGTGGCGACCCCGTCCGTGGCTTCAACCACATCGACTGCATCCGCATGTTCGAGGCCGACCCCGATACCCACGGCATCCTCATGATCGGTGAGATCGGTGGTACCGACGAGATCGAGGCCGCCGCCTTCATCAAGGCCAACGTCAAGAAGCCCGTCGCCGCGTTCATCGCCGGTCGCACCGCTCCCCCCGGCCGCCGCATGGGCCACGCCGGTGCCATCATCGGCGGCGCGGACGACACCGCCGACGCCAAGATCAACGCACTCCAGGCCGCCGGCGTCACCATGGCCATGAGCCCCGCCGAAATGGGCGACGCGATCATGCGGGCAATGAAGCTCGCCTGAGCACCCCCCTCACCCCCAAAAGGTTCCCGGGTCTGGCCAGTCGATTCGGCCCGCACAAACCCCTTTCCTGGCGGTGAGGATTCTCGCTTTTGGAAATCGCGGCAACCTCAGGCGGGGGGGCGTCGAAACAACAGACAGGACTCACGGATTTTGCGGACTCCGGCCCGGCTCGCGTGCGAAATCAGTGAAGATTCCCCGCTCTACCTGTCCCTATCCCATTGCCAGAGCGCAAACGATCGGTTAAGAAGGCACTGAGTGCAGAGAGTGTACCCGTCGTGTTTGGGGAACGGTCGGGTTGGACTGTCCGTGTTTCTTTTGTACGGCCTCGACGCCGTAGGGGTTCATGCATGCCGAAGAACATAGATCGAGTGACCGCGTTGCTGGCCGTGGCCGGTTTGGCGTCGAGCGTTTTCGCTGCCGCCGGCGGAGGTCTCGCTCCCGAAGTGTCCACCCAGGACGACATGCCCGTGTCGCTCGAAGTTCTACCGGATGCCCAGCAACACGGTTTCGCGGCGTGCTGGGATCCCAACTTCCCCCCGTCGCCCGAGGTCCAGGCCGCGATGACCCAGGCCATGCAGCAGGCCCTGCAGTTCAACGCCAACGCCCGCTGGACGATCTCCGGCGGCAACGGTGACCCCATCAACCTCACCTGGTCCTTCGTGCCCGACGGCCTCAGCATCCCCAGCGGCGTGGGTGAAGCGACGGCGAACTCCGAGCTCTTCAGCCGCATGGATGCGCTCTTCGGCGCCGCCAATCGCGCCACCTGGATCGCGCAGTTCGAGGCCTGCTTCGCCCGCTGGGGCGCCCTCACCGGTGTGAACTACACCCGCATCACCAGCGGCGGCAACGCCTGGGACGACGGCGCGGCCTGGGGCAGTGCCAACGGCACGGGCCGCGGCCACGTGCGCATCTCCATGAAGAACATCGATGGCGGCAACGGCATCCTCGCCTACAACGCCTTCCCCCAGGGCGGCGACATGGTGCTCGACCGCTCGGAGAACTGGGCCTCCGCTGGCAACTCCTACCGCTTCCTCCGCAACACGATCATGCACGAGCACGGCCACGGTCTGGGCTTCGCGCACACCTGCCCCGGCAACTCCACCAAGCTGATGGAGCCGCTGCTGGCCACCGCCTTCGACGGACCTCAGCAGGACGAGATCCGCGGCGGCCACTTCTTCTACGGCGACATCCACGAGCCCAACGCGACCGCAACGGCGGCGACGGATCTGGGCGCGCTCACCCCCGGCGTGACGCAGACCATCGGTACCACGCCCGCACCGGCGCCCGCGAACTCGGCCACGCTGTCGCTGTCGGACAACGGGGACACCGATTACTACAAGTTCAGCGTTGATGCGCCGCGTCTGGTGGACGTGACGATCACGCCCGTCGGTTCGAGCTACCTCGACCTGGATCAGAACGGCGACGGCTCCTGCCAGACCACGGGCACGAACATCAACAGCCTCGCGGTCTCGGACTTGGTGCTGCAGTTGCAGACCAGCAACGGCGGCGTGACGTGGATCTCCCAGGACGCGACCCTGGCCGGTCTTCCCGAGACCGTGAACGACGTTCTGGTTTCGCCGAACGGTTTCTTCGTGGTTCGTGTCTCGCAGAACGGCGCTCCCGCTGCTCCGCAGACGCAGCTCTATCGGATGACGATCAAGGCCGAGACGACGAACCTCACCGTGACGGCCTCGGACGGCACGTTCAGCAACAAGGTCGCGGTGACCTGGACCGCCGTGCCGAACACCACTGCGTACCGGATCATCCGCAACACCTCCAACACGCAGCTGGGTGGCTCGATCATCTACGAGGGCCCCCTGGGCAGCTTCGACGACGTGACCGCGGTTCCCGGCACAACGTACTTCTACTTCCTGCGGGTTCAGCAGGCGGGCAGCATCAGCTTCCGCGATCTGAACCTCGTGGGTGAATCCGGCTTCCGCTCGGTTCCCGCGGTGCCCCCGACCGCCAACGCCGGCGCGGACCAGAACGTGAACGATGCCGACGGCAACCTCGTCGAGACCGTGACGCTCAACGGATCGGCCAGCACCGACGACGGCACGATCACCAACTACGAGTGGAAGGAAGGAGCTACGGTGCTCGCCTCCGGTCCCTCGCCCACCGCAAACGTGAACCTCGGCGCAGGGCTGCACACGATCACGCTCACCGTGACCGATAACACT
Source organism: Phycisphaeraceae bacterium (assembly GCA_040374335.1). Classification (GTDB taxonomy): domain Bacteria; phylum Planctomycetota; class Phycisphaerae; order Phycisphaerales; family UBA1924; genus JBEIUO01. The sequence continues at coordinate 577 of JBEIUO010000435.1, read as the reverse complement.
GCCCTCACCGGCACCGACACCGTTCTGATCGACGTGAACCGCCGGCCCGGCGCGAACGCGGGTGCGGACATCACCGTGACCGACACCGACAACAGCGGCACCGAGACCGTCACCCTGAACGGTTCGGCCAGCACGGATGCCGACGGCACCATCACCAACTACACCTGGCGTGAAGGCGCCACCGTGCTCGCAAGCAGCGCGACGGCGACGTCCAACGTGGCGTTCGGGGTTGGCGTGCGCACCATTACGCTGACCACGACCGACAACGACGGCGCGACCGCGACCGACTCGGTCCTCGTGACCGTCGAGGCGGCCCCGCCCCCGCGTGCCCCTGGCAGCTCGACGGCTGCATCGGCGACTACAACAACGACGGCAGCATCGACGGTGACGACGTGATCAACTTCTTCGAGGCCTGGGACGGCGGCGGCGAGTGCGCCGACGTCGATCAGTCCGGCGGCGTCGACGGCGACGACGTCATCGCCTTCTTCGAAGTCTGGGACAGCGGCGGCGCGGGCTTCCCCGGCTGCTAAGACCTCCGACATCCAATCAGAAAGCAACCCCGGGCGACGCGCCCGGG
>JBEIUO010000271.1:0-4708 GCA_040374335.1 Phycisphaeraceae bacterium | reverse complement strand
TCATCGAGGATGACGTTGAGGCCGTTCTTCTCCAGCAGCTTCGTGACGTCGTAGAGGGGCGAGCCGTCAGCCTTGATCTGACGGGCCATCTGACGAGCCAGAGCCCCGCGCATCTCCGAGCGATACTGCTCGTTTTCCTGGCCCGGAGCACGGAGGATGGGTGCGGTGGCGCGAGCGAGATCCCCTGCAGCCTCGGCCGTCAAGATCGCCTCGACGCGCGGCTTCCCGAAGGCCAACTCCACGATGCGGAAGTACTTGCTTCGGACGTCGCGCAGTGAAGCGAGAGAGCCGCGGTAGGTGACGTCGGCGCTTTCTACGTCCGCCGTGGACGCACGGACGTTCGAGAGGTTGTCGAACAGGTTGCCGAAGTCACGCTGAGCGCGCTGGAACGCCTGTTCCACGAGAGCCTTGTACTCAGCCTCGCAGGCACGAGCCTCCGCTGCCGTGATGTTCGCATCAGCACAGTCCCGACCACGGCCCTGTCCCCCGCCGCCAGAGGAAGGAGGCGGAGGCGGTGCGGCTTCTTCTCCCTCGAACGGACTGGCACCACGCGGAGCAGCGGGCCGCCTGCGAGATCCGCCACGCGGGGAAGCAGAGGCACTCGGGGCAGGTTCTTCGGCGGGAGGAGGCTCAGCACGAGCGGCCTGCGGCGCCTGCATGGGAGCGTCGGAGTCATCAGCAGCGAATCCGAACGGATCATCCGCCTCGCCTGCGTTGCGGCGGAGGGGCTTGCCGAATGCGCGGCCCGTGCGCTCCATGAGCTGGCGGTAGCGGGGGTTGTTCAGGAGGTTTCGCATCGGGTTTTCCTTGAGGGACTGCAGGAAGTCCATGCCGCTCTTGGGCACAGTAGCCGTTCCTTCGACGGTCTCCATGATGCGACGGGCTTCTGCCGCCTCCTCAGCCAGGTTCATAGAGGTGGCGCTACGATAGATCGACTGGGTCCCCGGCGAGACGCCCATCTGAGTGTATTCCGAGAGATACCGCTGCTCGTCAACCTTCCAGTCAGAAGCCTCCAGGTCGCCCTCGCGCCGGGGCTCGTAATCCTTCATGTAAGTACGCACGATCCGCCCGATCATCCGGTCGAAGCGCGTCTTCGGGATGCCCTCTTGACGGTAGGCGGTGACGGATGTGTCGGAAGGTGCCCCGCCGGCGACCGTGATCCCGTACGTCCCGTACTCCACGCTTCCTGCGACATCTTCGCCGCCCCGAGTGAACGGGAGGGGAGCACCACGCATACCTCCGCCGACACCGTACTCCACTCGGACATCGCCACCGCGCACGTACTGGGCAGTACCTGCGGCCACTTCGAGTTCAGCCGCCGTCCCGCTGATGCGTTCAAGCATCGAGGCACGAAGAGCTGCTTCACGCATGCCCCTCGGGGTCGGGTCGGCGGGCGTGTACTCCATGTCCTTGTACCGCTGCATGGCGACGAACCGCTCTGCCGATCCACGCGCGTACCCCAGGAAGGGGTGGTAGCCCGAACGCCGAAGCACTCCCGACGAACGGGTCGCCGAGAGCGGGTACTCCGACGCGATCTGAAGAAGACGTTCAGGACGACCCGTGTCGTAGTCGATCAGCTCCACGCCCTCGGGCGGGAGGACCTTCATCAGGGGAACAGACCCCTCCCACATCGTCTTCCCGTCAGGGCCGAAGAACGTGATGGTGTAGTACATGACCGGATCCTTGATCAGGTCGGGCATGTACCGGCGCTGGAGGATCTTGCGCTGCTCCTTCTCGGTCTCAGCCGCGAGGCGAGCAGGGTCAATGGGCGGCGGGTTCTTGGGGTCCGCGAGCTTGCCCAGGATTTTCTTCGCGGCGCGCTGTTCGGCGTAGTCCCTGGCCTCACCCATGCGGATGCCGGACAGAACCCGAGCCTCGAGGTCGGCAGCCCAGTTCTTGCCCGCCCACGCTTCCAGGAGGTTCATGTATGCACGAAGTTCCGCGATGGACTTCACGCCCTCGCGCTCCATCTGCACCTTGGGATCTTCGCCGTAGAGGCGGTAGACCTTGTGGAGATTGTCGATGAAGCGGTTGTAGTGGGGCGCGAGGAAGGCGTTCACACCCTCAAGGAACTCCCGCTTGACCTTCAGGGCCACGTACTGGTGCGCCGTGCTCTGGATGATGGCGTCGTACTGCTTCTTAAAGCGCGGGGTATCGAACCCGGACTTCGGCATGCGACAGGCCATTGTCTGGGCCGCTTCAAGCAGGTCCTGATCGGCCGCGAGCTCGGGAATGAGCTCGCCCTCCGACGCAGCCAACTGGTTGTACAGCAGCGTGTAGGCGCGCTCGTATTGCCCCTTTGCACTCGGAACCTTGATCGGGCCGCTCTTCAGGCCCTTGATCGCGGCCGTGGACACAGGGAACTGCTGGTAGACCACAGAGATGACTGCGAACGCGGGGGCGACCTTCTTCTTGTCCCGCGGAAGCGGGCTGAGGGCGTTCGAGGGGACATCACTGTCCACCATGAAGGTCTCGGTGGCGGCCTCGCCCTGGAGCAGCGTCTGGCCTTCCTGAACCTGGGCGCCTACATTGAGGACAGGGGTCAGACCCTTCGGCAGGTCGAACACCTCGAAGCGGTAAATGCCCGTCCGATCATCCCCGCGGTACCCGCCTTCAGGAGTGAGCGTCGGAAACAGCGCCTTCAGGGCGCGAAGGCGCTCCCCGATGGGAGACCGCTCGCCGATGTTAGGCGGCAGGGCATTCAGCCTCGCGCGCAGGGCGGCGATGTCAGCCTCTTCCTTCTGAATCTGGCCACGCAGGCGGACGATGTCGGCCGCCATGTTGTAGTTCTTGGCCCTACGAAAGGCGTCCTTCGTGACGTCGAGAGCCCGCACGAGGATCTCGATGTGACGCCGGATGCCATCCGCGTACTGGCCGATGATGCGGAGCCCGCGCAGCGGACTGGGAGGCATCGCGTTGATGGTGTTCAAACGCTGCTTCTCGTCCTCGATCTCCTGCGTGTACCGGACGTACTCACGATCCTGCTGGTAGAAGGTCAGGCTCTTACGGGCGTTGGCGAGTCCCTGAAGCGCATCGATGTGCGCCGTGTACGGCTGCATCTCGCCGATGTTCGCGTCCGTGGAGATGACGACCTTCGGGGTCGCCACGTTGGCGAGGCGATACTCTTCCACACGACCTGACATGGGGGATGCGAAATCACTTCCGGCTTCGCGACGAAGAGCGCGGATGCCCGCCGCCGTGCCCTGTTCAGCCGCCCACTGCTTGACGTTCTTCACCAGTTCGCGCTCGACGTTGGTGATCCACATCGGGGTGGGGACCACAGGAACGACAAGGCCGATCGACTGCACGCCCTCCATGTTCGGCTCGCCGACGGACGAGTCGAAGGGGATGGAGATGACGTTCGGGCGCGGACGCACGCGCGACACGACGTTGATGAGGAAGTCCCCGCCCATCACGACGAGAACATCGGCCCCAGGCGTGCACTGGTTGTTCTGGAAGAGATCCCGAGTGTACGGGACCAGGACGAACTCGTACCCCATCTCCGCGAGCTCCGCGGTGAGGGCCTCGTAAACGCGCTGTCGGTTCTCCTCGGCGCTCTCCCGCAGAGTCTGGGAGTACTGAATGACGTTCTCAATGTCGGACTTGAGCGGGTCGATCGTCTCGCCCACGGGAGCCGTAGCGGGAATGACGGTCCGAAGCGTCTCCGCCCTCTTCTTTCGGGACTCCTCGGCCGAGGCCGCAGACGCCTTCCGCTGTGCTGCAGCTTCTGCCTCGAGAGCCTCCCGCTCCAGCCCAGTCGCGAGAATGCGGCGGGCCACTTCAGGGTTCTCGAGATCCTGAGGCATGTACGTAGAAGCGCGAATGGCAGCGGCCAAGCCCTCAGCCCATGCTGGCAGGTTGGCGGGATCGGGCTCGATGTCCGTCACCACGCCGACAATGATCTTACGACGAGGGGCCGTAGATCCGGGCCGGATGCCCAGGCTGTAGCGGTGCCGCGATAGGGCCAACGCCGTCTCGAGAGGGGTCGTGTACGGGATGACCACCTTGTTGGGGTCAGGCTGCGGTACACGGAGCGCGGGGCGGCCCGCTAGAGCGGGGTCATTGCCGCCAGGGACCACGATGACCACGTCGGCCTGGCGGGTGCGCCCGAGATCCATACCCGTGATGGCCCGCTGCGTGGTCACTTCGTCCACGGCCTCACGCGCAGAAGTACTGGCAACCAGATCGACCTTCGTCCCACGGAGCACGGCTGCGACCGAGGGAACAGCGCGGAAACTGTCGATCTCCGCCTCAAACATGGCCCCAGAGCGCTGGAGAGACCGCATCCATGCGAAGTCTCTTGCCTCATCACTCTGCTCCGGGTTCCCGCGCACAGTGATGATGCGACCTGTCATCCCTCGGCTACGAGCAGCCTGAAGGATGCGACGAGCCATGACGAGGAGCTCCTTGTCGGAGAGATCCTTGTTCATCGGGTTGACGGGGACATCCCCGCGACTCGTTCGTACGATGTACTTGTTCACTGATCACCCATTCGAGCGGCCTCACGCGCCTCCTTGAGAGCCTGCCGCTTCTTGCGGCCTTCACGAATGGCGTCCAGGATGATCTGCGAGAGGACAGAGGTGGACACTGCCGTCGTAACCGAAATCAGGATGGCGGGCCCGAGCCGAGAAAGAGCGAACGCACTTGGCGGCTTTCCCCCCTTGGCGGTGTCGCGTGCGGCCTGGGTGGCCTCGCTCTCCATCTTGGT
>JBEIUO010000615.1:0-2593 GCA_040374335.1 Phycisphaeraceae bacterium | reverse complement strand
TCCATGTTGAGCCGTCGACGTTCACCCGGAGGTCGGTGCCGTCGTGCCTGCCGGTTGGGCCCTCGCCCGCCGGCACGCGGAAGCAGACCTCTTTCTTGCCTTGGAGGAACCCGCAGACTTTGTTCTGAGCCTCGTTGAAGGACTTCCAGACCGCGACGGGGTCTGGGGTGTGGAGGTAGCCGGCCTCGTACACGAACTTCGCGTACTGGCGGAGGCTCATGTCCGCGTCCTGTGCACTCGCGTTGGTGGGGTAGGCGGTGCCGACCCAGCGAAGGTCGTTGGTGGACGCCCTCTCCATGAATCGCTTGAACCACGGACGGCGGGATTGCTGGTGCAGCGCGACCCGCTTGGGGTCGACCTGGCTGAGGTACTTGGTGTTGATCTGACACCACGCACCGATCTGAACGTTGATCCGCTCCACGATCTCCTGCGTGATCGGTGAGCAGTACTTCAGTTGCTCTTCGTTGCCGTGCTCCAGGAGGAGTTCGGTGAGCGACTCGCTGCGGGGGAGCCAGAAGGGATGCCCGCCGGCCCTGAGGACGGACTCGGTGACTGCCTCCACGAAGGGCATGGCTTCAGGCTCGGCAGCGATGGCGACGAGGTCGCCCGGCTTAACCTGGGTGGAATACCCGACCAGCACATCCGCCAGTCGACGAAGAAAGTGGGTATCGCTCACGATCAAGAGCTCCGTAGTGGCTCGCCCCTCCAAAACGGCCCGTTTCAGCGGGAGCGGGAGGGGGAGTGTACCCGGAACCGATCGCCCCGTCAGCCGTCAAACCTACTAGAATCACCCCGAAAGGAACCCCAATGACCACTCTCGAACGAATCGCAGTTTATTCCGGCCTCGCCGTCGCCCTCGGGCTTGGCCTGGCCTCGCAGCAGTCGGGCCGGGTCGCACACGCCGAGCAAGGTGCCGCGATGGCGGGCGAGTTCAAGCTCGCCACGGTCGATGTACTGGCGGTGATCGCGAGGAAGCTGGAAAGCGACGAGTACAAGCAGGCGAATACCGCCAACGCCGAGAAGTACGACGGCCAGTTGCGGGCGATGCTGAAGGAACTCGAGGACATCCGCACGCGGGCGCTCTCGATGGCCGAGGGTGCGGAGCCCCGCAAGGCGCTCGAAGCGGAGTTCATGCAGAAGAACCAGAAGTTCGAGGAATCTCGGGGTACGGCGCAGCAGGCCGTGGAGTCCTTCAACACCCAGCAGGTCGCCGAGGCCTATCGGCTGATCGTCGAAGCGGCCAACGCGATGGCCCAGTCGCGGGGATACTCGCACGTGATCGTGACGCGCGGGGATCAGGTCAAGATCGCGTCCCAGAGCGTTGCCGGCGCGGTTCAGGAGATCCTCGCTCGCCCGGTGATCCGTGGCGTCCCGGCGGATGACCTGACCGAGGCGATCATCGCCCAGATGAACCTCCAGAACGTCGTCCTTCCCGCGGATGCGAACATGGCCCCCGTCGCCCCCGCAGCGCCGACCGAACAGCCCAAGTGATGTCCGGGGCACGGGCCCTATCCTTGGCCCGTGATCCTGCTCATCGACAACTACGACTCGTTTACGTGGAACCTCGTTCAGCGGCTCGGGGAGATCGACCGCTCGCTCGCGGTCGGACGCGACCTGCGCGTGGTCCGCAACGACGAGGTCACCGCCGCCGACGTTGAGACGATCGACGGCGGCCGTGCGCCGTCGCACATCATCATCTCGCCGGGACCGTGTACGCCGAAGGAGTCCGGCGTCTCCGGTGACGTGATCACCCGCTTTATGGGCCGCGTCCCCATTCTCGGCGTCTGCCTCGGCCACCAAACTATGGCGGACCGCCACGGGATGACCGTGACGCGGCACGTCGTCCCGATGCACGGCAAGACCAGCCCGATCCACCACAACTCCCGCGGCGTCTTCGCGGGCCTCTCTGATCCGTTCGTGGCCACGCGGTACCACTCGCTGGTCGTCCTACCCGAGACCATCCCTGTGCATCGCTCGGGCGAGGACGGATGGGAGGTCTCGGCCTGGACCGACGAGCCTGACGAGCAGACCGGCGGCACGAGGCGCGTGGTGATGGGGTTGCGACGGGTCTGGGCGGATCCTGGGAGGAAGCCCGTCGAGGGGGTTCAGTTTCACCCGGAGAGCTTCCTCACCGTGGAAGGCCCGCGCTTGCTCGGAAACTTCCTCGCGATGCGCTAACGCGATCGGATGAACGCCGCGATGGTCTCGCCACGAACCGTCGGCAGCCCGTCGATCTCGACAGTGGCGACCGAGTTCCGCGCGAGTTCATCGCGAAGGGCCCGCGGATCGCGGGTCAGCACGATCACGTGTTCGTCCGCGAGGAGCGATGCAGCCGTAGCGGTTGAGACCGTTGGCTGCTTGACCCCCAGGTAGTACTGCAGATCTGAAGCGTCGAGAAGGAACTCAACGCGAGCGTTGTGAGCGCGCAGGGTGTTCGCGAAGCTCCTGGCTTCAAGGCTCTGGATCAGGTCCGCGTCCTTGAGGCGACCGAAGTGGTTCCACCATCCGATCGCGCCGATCCCGATCACGGCTGTCATGACGCAGGCGGCGACCCGCGCGTGCCGCGGCAGACGCTCGCCGAGTTCGGCGAGTG
>JBEIUO010000141.1:0-6422 GCA_040374335.1 Phycisphaeraceae bacterium | reverse complement strand
GGCGGCGTTGTCGGTGGATCCGGAGACCATCACGCGGGGGGTGATCTGGATCTTCTGCTCGCCGATGACTTTGAGGATCTCGATGAGGGCGGCGTTGCTCTTGCCGATCTGTTCGGCGATCTGCTTGTAGGCCTCGGACTGCGCGGTGGCCTTGATCTTGGTGGCTTCGGCGTCGGCCTTGGCCTCGATGACCTTCCGCTTCTGGGTTTCGTCGGCGATCTTCACTTCGTAGGCGGCGGTGGCGAGCTTCTTTTCCTCGTCGGCTTCCTGGGTGACGCGGCTGAGTTCCTTCTTCTGTTCGGCGGCCTTCTGCTGTTCCTGGAAGGTGAGCTGTTCCTGCTTAGCGATTTCGCGGTCGGTCTGGGTCTTGAGCAGGGTGCCGAGGCTCTTTTCATCGCCGACGTTGCCGATGCGGACGGCGGTGATGGTGACGCCGAAACGGGCCATCTGGGCCTTGAGCATGGTGAGGGACTGGGATTCCTGGCGGGCGCGTTGCTGCACGTAATCGAGGGCGCGCACGCCTTCGGCGTTGTTGCGGAAGATCGCCCGGACTGCTGAGTTCAGTGCGTTGCGGAAGCGGTCATCCTCGTCGTTGCCGAGTTTGGCGACGACAAGGGGAGCGTTCTTGGGTTCGACGAGGTACTCGACACGGACGTCGACGGGGAAGGTGAAGCCGTCGCTAGTGCGGACGGTGATCTCGCGTTCTTCGCTGCTGGCGCTAGAGACGGAGCCGTCGGTCTTGGAAACGGGGTTGGTGGACGCGGCGGCGGTGTAGTGGGCGATCATCTGGGTCGACCACATTTCGGTCACGTTAATGGCGTCGGTGTTGAGGGCGTACTTACCTGGGGGGAGTGCCTCGGCGCGGAGTCCCATCTCACCTTCCTTGGCGAACATCAGGGTCTCTTCGACGGGCGCGGCACCGGGATCGGGCTTCTCGGCGGAGGGGACCAAGGTCTTGACGATCACGCTGGGGGGCTTGCCGTAGTTGGCCTTCAGGACGCCGACCTCACCGGGCTTGATCTCGGTCTGGTCCTTCATCGTGACACGGAAGAGCTCGGAGTTGATGCGGTACTTGCCGGGTTTAAGGAGGGAGGCCTGCTTGCCCTTGTATCCATTGCCGGTGGTGAGGAAGTAGCGGGCGTCGAGCATCTGCTGGAACTGGTCGGGCTGGAAGTCGGGGGCGAAGAGCTGATCGCTTTCCAGAGGGATGCCGTCGGCGGCTTCGAGGAGGCCGACCTTGTCGGAGGGGACTTCGATAAGGTCGACATTGCGGACGGAGAAGATGACGGGCCAGAACCCGAAGTGCCAGCCGGGGGGGAGGACGTCGGCCTGGATGCCCATTTCACCGTTGACGGCGATGATCTTGCCGTCCTTCAGGGAACCGCCGAGGGCGTTCTTGTTGACGATACCGACCTTGTCGGAGGGGACGTAGGTGACGGAGCTGACTGCCGCGCCAGCAATGATGACAAAGAGGGCCAGAATCGCCAGTCCCTTGCGGGGGCCGCCGGCGGGGACTTTGACAGTCGAGGCGAGGAGGAGGACGGCGATAACCAAACTAAGCACGAACAGCATGAGGCCCATGAGAGAACTCCTTGCGACCTTGGGGGTTACCGAGTGGATATCGGCTCTGGGCATGCAATTGGATCAGGGGGGAGGTGAGGGGGCGGTGGACGGGGTGTGGAGTGGTGTATGGGCTTGGCTTGGAGGACGGACCGATGTAGACTGCGGATCCGGGCGAGGGACGTTCTGTCCGATCTCGGCCGAGTGAGGTTCGGTGAGTTGGTTTGAACCTCGAGAGCACGAAAAGGAAGTCAATGCGCCACACACGCACAAACGGGTTCACGTTGATCGAACTCTTGGTGGTGATTGCGATCATCGCGCTGTTGATCGGGCTGTTGCTGCCCGCGTTGGGGAAGGCCCGCGAGGCGGGGCGGACGGTGAAGTGTCTTTCGAACATGCGGCAGATCGTGGGTGCCGCGGCGAACTACGCGCAGGACTACAAGGAGCAGATCTGGCCGGTGGCGTATCGGAACGCGGCTGGCCAGCGGTTCTGGCCGCCGGAGAGCGAGCCGGATCCGGCGGACCGGAATGTGGCGTTGTGGGCGCAGCGGGTGGAAAACACAATCCGGCGACCGGGGTTGCTGTTTGATTACGTGGACAACGCGCACACGATCGCGGAGTGTGCATCGAACCGCCGGCAGAACGCGAGCGCGAACGTGGCGGAGCGTGACAACTTCTTCGGCGGGCGCAGCGGCGTGAACTTTGACTACACGATGCTGGACGAGACGGAGGGTGTGAAGCTCTCGTCGAAGCCGATGGTGGGGTGGATTCCGGCGAACGGGAACAGCGCGACGAGGATTCTGCCCGTGGGGGTTGCGTCGCAGGTGCAGCAGTTCCACCACGTGCCGATCTACTTCGAAGAGAGCACGATCATCTGGAACCAGCAGTATCGCGACGGGATGTTCGGGAACGAGGATCAGTTGACCTCGCGGCACTCGCGGAGCGGGCACGTGGGTTTCCTGGACGCGTCGGCGCGGCTGGCGAAGGAGCTTGGGAGCGACGGCAAGGACGGGGACGGGATCTACCGGAACCGCAACGTCGACTTTGAGGGTCTGGACCTGTACGTGAACGCGAAGGGCCTGAACTCGACGTGGATCTCGATCTCGGACAACGACTGGCGGTTCAACGTGGTTCAGCCGTACGGATGGATGAACACGCCGCGGTGATCAGTGTCTGCGGAGTTGGGTGAGGACGAGTGCGCGCCACCATCGGCCGCTTGGCTGAGCGGGGCAGGGCGGCGGTGCAGAGTAAAGACCTTCGCGGAGGCCGTCGGCGACGAGTTGGGTGCGGGCGGGGTCTTGGCCGGCGTGGATCATGGCCTTGGCGAAGCCGAGGAGGATGCCGGCCCATTTCCAAAACCCTCGGCCATGGCGGCGGGCCATCCAGACCCAGTTGCGAGTCGCGAGACGCAGCCAGCGGTCGCTCTTTGACGCCGCGGCGGGGCTGTCGTGCCAGACGATCCAGTGAGGGTGGAAGAGAACGCGACGGCCGAGTCCGAGAAGGGTGAGGGCGAGGTCGGCGTCGTTTCGATAGAGGAAGTAGGTGGGCTCGTAGCCACCGGCGCGTGACCAGGCGTCGGCGCGGACGAGGTTGCCGCATCCCATCATGGGGAAGGAGTGCGAGGGCGAGTGGGCGTGGGGCCATTCGAGGTGGTTGCTGCGCGGATGCTTGGGGGAGAGTGCGACGGCGGCGGCGGCGGGGTCGGCGTCGAGTGCGGCGATGGCGTGGTCGAGGGAGGCGGGATCGGGCCAGGAGTCGTCGTCGAGGATGAGGAGGAGGTCGCCGGTGGCAGCGGCGGCGGCGGTGTTGAACGCGGCGACGCCGGTATTGGAGGCGAGGGCGATGACACGGCCGCGGGCGCCGAGGAGATCACGGGCGGCGTCGGCGCTGGAGTCGGAGGAGGCGTTGTCGACGACGATGATCTCGTCGATGGCTGGGGTGTCGAGGAGGTGGCGGAGCGTCGAGCGGAGGGCGTCGCGCCGGTTGAAGGAGAGGACGATGGCGCTGAGACCGGGCACGATGTCAGGGCTTCGCTTCGATTTGCGACTCTGCGCGCACGCCGGATTTCGGGGAGGGGACGAAGGGGCGGATGCCGGGGGAGCGTGCGGCGACCTTGAAGGCGAGGGAGAGTCCTTCGCGGAAGATGCGGAGGGACTTGGTGAATGTGGGGATGGTGCGGGGTTCGCGGATGAGGTAGCCCTCGGTGGTGATCTCGATGAGGACCTTGCCACGGAACCAGGAGGTGGGCCAACCGGTGGGGACGACGGCGACGTCGGCGGTGCGGCTGACGAGGGCGCGCCAGAGGGCGCCGGCGGCGTCGCGCAGGAGGTGACCACCGAGCCCGCGGCGGCGCCACTGCTTCCAATCGGCGGGCCAGCTGAAGGAGAGGAGCTTGAGGTTGCGGCGGAAGACCTCGAGACCTGCGATGTGGCTCTTGAGGAGGGGGTGGACGAAGAGGGTGGCGTTTGGACCGAAGCGGGCGAGTTGCTCGCGGACGGTGTCGGGGAGGGTGGCGTGGGGTTTGAAGCCCAGGGGCTTCATGACATGCTTGGGTTCGACCTGGTCGAACTTGCCGGCGACGGCGTCGCGGAGACCGCGCATATGGAGATCGGCGAGTTCATCGAGGCCCATCATGGTTTGGGCGACGGCGCGACGGACTTCGATCATGGCGCGGTTGAAGCGGGCGATACCGCCGAGCTTCATGACTTCCATGTGGGAGAAGCAGTTGCGGGCGTTGTAGTAACGGGTCCAGAGGGCGTAGCGGCGATCACCGGGTGGGTGGTACGCGCGGCTTCGCGGGGCGCCGCGGACCTTGAGACCGGTCTTGTCGGTCATCTGGATGCACCAGTCGACGTCGTCGTAGTAGATGAAGTTGTCGGGGAATAGGCCTGTGCGTTCGATGGCTTCGCGACGGACGAGGGCGGAGCAGGCGGCGACGTAGTGGGCTTTGATGGTGAAGCGACGGTCGACGTCACCGGATGCGGCGACGTGGAACGCGCCGTGCTTCTTGTCGATGCGGCCACCGCATTCCCACATGCGACCGGTGCCGGTGTCGCAGAGCGCGGAGCCGACGGCGCCGACGTGGGGGCAGCGGGCCATAACGCGGACGAGTTCGCGGAGGGCGGCGCGCGAAACGCGGGCGTCGGAGTCGAGCCACCAGAGGAAGTCGGGGGGACCGAACTTGCCGGTAAGACCCTGGCCGGCGAGGATGTAGCTCATCCCGAGGTTAAAGCCGCCTGAGCCGCCGGTGTTCTTCTCGGAGCGGACGAACTCGATGTCGAGGCCCTCGGGGACCCGCATGGTGGAGAGGGGCTCGGTGGACGCGTTATCAACGACGACGCCCCACATCTGGATGTTCGGCAGTTTCTGCTTGGCGAGGTCGCCGAGCAGCTTCTCGCAGTCTTCGCGGCGATTGAAGCACGGCATGACCACGGCCACTTTCCAGGGGCCGGTGCGTGCGGGGGCGACCTTGGCGGGGACCGAGGCCGGTGAATGAGTCGTGGTGGGTGCGATGGCCGTCATGGTTAAGGGGAAGTATAGCGTCGGCCCGGAGCGGCCCAAACAGCTACCGGACACAAGGAGTCTTTCGCATCGAGTGGAGACGGAGGGGCGGGTGTGAGATACTCACCGTTCCACATGACGGCTTTCTGGACATTTGCACGGAGCATGCTCGGCCACTCGCGGTACCTCATCGCGGCGATGGTGATGATCGTCCTTTCTTCGGGGACGCTGGGCGCGGGGATGCTTGGCGCGAAGCCGGTGATGGACGCGATTCTGGGGGAGGCGAATGGGCTGGACCAGCTTGCGACGACGTGGAACGAGGGCCTGCGGGACTCGGAGTCGATCCCGTGGTCGATCGGCCAGTGGCTGACGATCCCGGAGTGGATCCGGAGCGATCTGCCGTCGGATCCGTTCGTGTCGCTGGTGTGGATCATGTCGACGCTGGCTGCGTTGACGATTTTCGGCGCCGCGACGACGTTTCTGCAGGGGTACTTGGGCCAGACGGTGGTGAACCGTACGGTGACGAGCATCCGGCAGCGTGCGTTTCATGCGGCGCTGCGGTCGCCGCTGCGGTCGCTGATCTCGAGCGGGCCGACGGACACGATCAGCCGGATCGTGAACGACACGAGCGTGCTGACGAACGGGCTGAGCATCCTGCTGTCGAAGGCTGTGCTGCAGGTCGCGAAGGGTGTGGCGGGGCTCACGGTGGCGCTGGCGTACAACTGGCGGGTGACGCTGGTGGCGCTCGCGATCACGCCGCTGCTGTACCAGGTCATCCGCAAGCTCGGAAAGAAGATCAAGCGGGCGTCGCAGGCGACGCTGCAGAGCCAGTCGGGGCTTTACTCCGCGGCTGCAGAGAGTCTGCAGGCGCACCGCGTGGTGAAGGTGCATGCGGCGGAGCGGTACGAGTCGGGGCGGTTCCACAGGATGAACCGCGAGATGCTCCGCGAGTTGAACAAGCTGCGGACGGCGAAGGCGATCGCGAGCCCGCTGACCGAGATGCTGACGGTGCTGATGCTCTGCGGGATGGTGCTGGTGCTGGGGCGGTTCATCATCAACAAAGAGATCAGCCCCGCGGGCTTTGTGCTGTCGATCGCGTCGCTCGCGGTGGCGGGCGCGAGCCTCAAGCCCCTCACGGGGATCATCAACGACATCCAGTCGAGCGCACCGGCGGCAGACAGACTGATGCAACTCCTGGAGCTCGAACCGGAGCCGGGCCACCCGCGACCGGGCGAGAAGCTGCCCCGGCTCCAGCGGCACTGCCGCGAGATCGCGTTCGAGAACGTCAGCTTGAGCTACCCTGGTGCACTCGCGCCGGCGTTGCAGGGCGTGACGCTGACGGTGCCGCACGGCAAGCGTGT
>JBEIUO010000474.1:0-3218 GCA_040374335.1 Phycisphaeraceae bacterium | reverse complement strand
GCGGTGGCGACGGTGACGCCGTCGTGAAAGAGCGCGGACTTGACGCGGGTGCCGCCGATGTCGATGCCGATGGAGGCCATAGGGCGCGATGGTACCGCGCTCAGCGGGGGCTGCGGAGGTCGGCCTTCTCGGATTCGCGGAGGGTGGCTTCGAGGGCGTTGGTGTCGGCGTCGTTGGTTGAGCCGTCGTCGTTGATGTCAGAAGGGGTGAGGTGCTGGAAGTAGAGATCCTCGATGGTGGCCTGGCCATCGCCGTCGACGTCGTTTGGATCGGTGAGCGGGACGGTGGCGAGGGAGCGGGCGATGGCGAGGTCGTCGGAGTCGACGTCTTCGTCGGCATCGAGGTCGTAGAGGTGAGGGACGCCGGCGACCGCGGGGGACTGGCCGAGGCAGGCGGTGATTGCCGCGATGTCGCGCAGGTCGAGGATGCCGTCTTCACCGAAGCGGTAGCGGCGGAAGTAGTCGTCGGTGAGAATGCGGTCGGTTTGGTTGATGATGTTGTCGAGGTTGACGTCGTAGCGGGCGTTGTTGGGATTAACGGCGACGGGGGTGCCCTGGAAGACGGCGGCGAAGAGCGCACGGTCGTCGCCGTCGACATCGAGATCGGCGTCGAAGTCGGCACGTTGGCGGGTGGCGGTGTTGAGGAGCCAGAAGGCGAGTTCGTCGCGTTTGGCCTGGTCGACGAATGGGGTGGCGTCGAAGAAGACGAAGCTCTCGACGCCGGAGGTGCGGATCGCGGAAAGCTGGGCGGAGATGCTCGGGTGCGTCGAGGTCCCGGTGATGGCGAGGCCCGCGACGACGCGACGGCCGGAGGCGGAGGCTGTGGTGGTGTTGATGTCGGTCTGGATGGAGGACGTGGTGGAGCCGTAGGCCATGGGGACGAGGGTCTCGACCCAGGCGTTGGTGGCCCATGTCGGCCAGTCCTGGCACTTGGAGATCTGCGAGGTCGAGCTCATGGCGGTCGCGAACATCGCGGAGGAGAAGTCGATGGAGGGGTTGACCGCGTTGATGGCGCTTTGCATGCGGCGTGCGGCCTGCGAGATGCCGGCCCTGCGCCAGGAGAGGAACTTGTACCAGTGGGAGCCGGAGGTGAGGACGGCGGTGGTGTTGATGTCTGCGCCGTACATGTTGAGGAACTGATCACGGGACCACGAGTCGTAGGACCACGGGGCGGTCGCGTTGTCGCCGGTGTCGTTGTCGAGCGGGAAGCGGTGGTAGTCGGTCTGAATGCCCCAAAGACCGGTGTACGCGGCGAGTTCGGCGCAGTAGTCGGCCATCTTCTGCTGCACGCCGGGGTTGGCAAGGTTCGCGAAGATCTGGCCGGCGGTGCCGTCGCCGCCGTTTTGCGCGGTGTCGATGTTGAAAGCCCGCCACTCTGGGTTCGCGGCGAAGTTCTGTGCTCCGCTTGTTCCGAACTGCCAGTACGCGGATTCCAGCCAGGCGTGCACGCGGACGTTGTACTTCGCTGCGGCGACGATGGCATCGGCGAGGTAATCGAAAGCAAAGCGGTCGGGGAAGACGCTCGAGTTGTTGGTGGCGAGGCCGTGGTAGAACGTCTCGATGTAGAGATCGGTGATTCCGGATTGTGCGAGCTGGGCGAGAACGACTTCGAGCTGAGCGATGTTGCTCGGCGGGCGGAGCCATGCGCCGCGCACGGGCCTGACGACGGGAGTCGGTGCGGGAGCGGGCCAACGGAATCCGAGGTGGTTGGCGACGGCGCGGTGCTGGTTGCCGCTGCCGCTGGGGCGGTTGGCGATGACGGTGGAGGTTCCGGGGGCCTGGTAGACGAAGGAGGAGGAGTCGCCGCCGTCGAGGTTGATGGCGTTCCATACGCCGCGCTCGATGAGGAGATCGGCGAGTTCGGGGAGGGTCATACCGACGGACCAGTTGGCCTGACGACCGTCGATGACGGCGATGATGAGTTGGGTGCGGTCCTGCGTGAGACCGACGGCGGTGCGAGGGTTGCGGTTGGCGGGGTCGACGCGTGCGGTAGCGCCGGTGTTGACGCCGGCGGTGACCAGGAGCGTGCCGGGGTCGGTGTCGGTGGTGCTGGGGCCTACGCCGGCGACGGCGTCGATGATTCCGGCGAGCGAGGAGGGGCCCACGTATCCGATCTCTGCGCCCGAGGCTCGGAAGACCAGCGCGGGATCGGGGTTGGCGCCGAACTGGCGGTAGGACGAGACGGTGGTGCCGTTGGACACGGAAAGACCGACGATGTCGAGGCAGGAGCCGGAGACGGCGCCGTAGAAGTTGGCGTTGATCGCGAGGTTGATGGCGTTGGCGGCGCGCCAGGTATCGGTGCGTGTGGGGGTGGCTTCGCACCCGGTGCCCGTGGGCGAGGTCACGACGACGTCGAGTGCGGGATCGGTTAGGTCGACGCACGCGAGGTACCCGCGCACGGTGCCGCCGGGTGTGACTCGGTTCAGCGCCTGAATTCGAACCGGCTGCGCGGCCGCAACGCTCGCGAGGACAGCGACAAGACAGATCGTGAGGCGGGATCGCATGCGGGGAGAACTCCTGTGGGCGGTCGGAGCTTACACCCGGTGTGCGGGATCGGACAAGACAAATCCGGTCGATGGGGCCAGGCGGTCGGGGCGCGGGGGGTGGTTATCGGGGAGTGGCGTGCTTGGCGGAGATGCCACCGCTGGCGTCGATGAGCGCTGTGGACCAGCGTCGCACGGTGCCGTCGCGGAAGGGGACAACGAAGCCATCGGGGAGGGGCGCGATCCAGAAGCTGTTGGAGGCGTTGGAGAACGAGGCGTACTCGTCGCCGGTCGCCATGTCCCAGACCTTGGCGGTCCCCTCCATGCCCGCTGAGTAGACGAGGGTGCCGTCCCAACTTGGGCCGGCGACGGGGCAGAGTTGGGTGTGTCCGCGGTGGATGACGACGACCTCTCGGGTTTCAACGTCGATCTGGCGGACGTCTGGGGTCCAGGTGCCGCCGATGAAGCGTTTGGAGTCGAGCGAGAAGCGACCGGACCAGAAGGTGACCTCGGATTTCACGGGCTCGCCGATCATGGAGAGGTCATCGGGGCGGAAGAAGGCGAGTTGACGGACGCGGGCGGTGGCGGCGATGAGTTTCTGGTCGGGGCTGAGGGCGACGCCAAGGATCTCACCGCCTTCGCGCGGGGTTTCGAGGACGGTGGTGCCCTCGCGGACGTCCCACTTGCGGAGGACCGCGTCCCATCCGCCGCTGAAGACGAACTGACCGTCGGCGGT
>JBEIUO010000281.1:0-4602 GCA_040374335.1 Phycisphaeraceae bacterium | reverse complement strand
GTTGCACCGTTTGGCGTCGCACCGCTTCCCGGTTTTCGCGACGCTCACGATGCGAACGCTCCCAAGCGAGATCGGGAGACAAGCCATCCCGGCTGGGCCGCAGTCGTACATGTACCCTGGCTGGTTGTCGCACGTGCACTTCGTCTGGGTGCGCACACAGAGCACGCCTACCGGCGTTTCGAGCACGCCCTCGATGGGTTCTGGTCCCGAGTACGCCTCGCCGATTCCCTTGCACGTGATCGAATGCTCGGTATTCGAGCCGGGGAGTTTGTAGGTACCCGTCACCTCGCTCCCGACGATCGTCGCGGTGCTTCCCTTGCTCACCGAACTGAACTTGACGTTCGTCGCCCCGTCCGGAAGGCACAACAGATGCGAGCCGCACTCGTAATAGTAGTGATTCGGGCCGCAGTCACAGCGGGTCTGGGTGCGACGGCAGAGAACCTTCAGATCATCCTTGGGCATGCGCTTCCTCGGTGTGCCGGGCATCGGTTATCGCTTGCTGCCGATTACCCGATGCTTGTTCATGATCATCCGGTATTCCGTCCCGGTGTCGGAGTCGCAGCTGGGCTTTGTGCAGCTCCCGACCTTCTGGCCGATCGTCACACTCACCATCGCGTCCGTCGAGGGCAGGCACATCATGCCCAGCGAGCCGCAGTTGAAGATGCTCCCCGCCTTGCCGTCGCAGTAGCACGCGGTTCCGGTATTGGTGCACTGGATGCGCACAGGGCTGTCTCCCGATCGACGCCCAGTCTTCTTCTTTGAGGCCGACCCCTTCTTGACGGCCTTCTTCGCGGTCATTTTCCCGGCCGACGTCCTGCTCTTGGTCGCCTTCTTCGCCGCCCTCTTCGCCGTCTTCTTCTTTGCCATGTCGGTGTCCCCGGTGTGTCCCCCTATTCAACCAATATCACATACGCCCCGCAAGTCTTCAGGGTTTTCCACACCTCGCCAACTGAACGCGATCCTTACAACCGCTCGAAACCCGGCAGCTCGCCCACCAGCGGCAGGCAGTACTCGATGAACTTCCTGCTCACGTTGTTGTGCCCGCTCAAGAACTCCGCCGGCATGTGCCGCGTCTTCGCCGCGACCGCCGTCAGGTCCACACGCTTAAAGCTGCTGTGGTACGGCTCGCCCTCGCCCTCGCCCTTGAACAGGTCCGTCCCCGCCCCCGTCCGGTAGATCGCCACGCTCCCGTCGTCGTTCCCCGCCATCGCCAGCTTCGCCGCAAACCGCCCCGCCCGACGCGCCTCCATCCGATCGATCACGCTCGCGTCCGGCCAGCACCGCTGCACATACCCGAACGTGTCCGCCCGCACCCGCGGGGGCTTGCCGCCCACCGGTGTCAGCTTCTCCTTCAGGAAGTCCCCGAGCTGATCGCCCAACGCGCCCGAACCCGACAACTGCACGTTCCCGTGCGAGTCCACCTGCGCGTTCTTGATCAGCTTCGCCCCGATCGACTGCCCGTCCTTGTCCGAGATCCCCTCGCTCACCACGATGTGGCAACGCCCCTTCACCGAGTAGATCCGCTCCACGTCCGCCACGAAGCGGTCCATGTCAAACGCCACCTCCGGCACGTAGATCAACTGCGGCCCGTCCGTCGTCGGCTGCGGAATCTCGTCAAACTCCCGGTCACGCCGCCGCGCCAGCGCGCTCGCCGCCGTCAGGAACCCCGCGTGCCGCCCCATCACCACGTTGATCTTGATCCCCGGCAGCGAGATGTTGTCCATGAAGTCCGCCATGCACGCCATCGCCACGAATCTCGCGGCAGACGGGAAGCCCGGCGTGTGGTCGTTCTCAAGAAGGTCGTTGTCCACTGTCTTCGGCACGTGGAAGCACCGCAGGTCGTAGTTCGCCGCCTTCGATTTCTCCTTCACGATCCGGCACGTGTCCGACGAGTCGTTGCCGCCGATGTAGAAGAAGTATCGGATGTTGTTCCGCTTACAGGCTTCGAGGATCCGCTCGCAGTAGTCTGCGTTGGGCTTGTCTCGCGTGGAGCCGAGCCCGGCCGACGGCGTCATGGCGAGGCGGTCGAGGCGGTCTTGGTGCATGGTGGTGAGATCGGCGAGGTCGTCCTTTACCAGGCCTTTGACGCCGTGGCGCATGCCGTAGATGCGGTCCACGTGGCCCGCCGCCGCGAGGCCAAGCCGGAGCCCTTCCACCACGCCAACCAGAGACTGGTTGATGACCGCCGTGGGACCACCCGACTGACCGATGACCGCGTTGCCGCGGATGAGCTCTGCCATGACCGAAGACTCCTGATAGCCCCCTCGCACGTGCGCACAACACTACGCGCGCGGCAAGCCGTTTGGGTGTCAACAATCGCCCATGGACTCGATACGACTCGCCTGCGTGCGCTACCTGAATACAGCACCGCTCATCCACGGGCTCGACCGCCTCCAGGGTCTCACCCTCCTCCCCTGCGCGCCCGCCGATATCAGCGGCATGGTCTTCCGTTCGGAAGCCGAACTCGGCCTCGCCTCCATCGTCGACGCCCTCCGCACGCCCGCCGAAACCGCTCTTTTTCCCGTGGGAATGATCGGTTGTGACGGCCCAACCCTCACCGTCCGCGTCTTCTCTCGCGTCCCGCTGGCGAACGTTCGGGTCCTCGCCGCCGATCGCGAGAGCCACACCTCCGTCGTGCTCGCCCGCCTCGTCCTCAAACGCACGCTCGGACTCGATGTCGATGTAACCCATTACAGCGAAGGCGATCCCTGGCCCGAGGCCGTCCTCCTCATCGGCGACAAGGTCATCATCAACCACCCGCCCGAATCCGTGTACCCCCACCAGCTCGACCTCGGCCTCGCGTGGAAGGAACTCACCGGTCTCCCCTTCGTCTACGCCATGTGGATCGCCCGCGCCGACGCCGCCCACGACCCCCGCGTCCGCCTCGCCGCACGCCTCCTCGATCGCCAACGCCGACACAACGCCGGCCGCATGGAGTGGCTCGTCCGCACCTACGCGCCCCGCGCGGGCTGGCCCCTCGAGACCGCGCGCCGGTACTTGTGCGATCTGTTGCGGTACGAGGTCACGCAAGGCGCGATGGACGCGGTGCGCGTGTTCGGGGAGATGGCCCGCGAGTAAGGGCTGTTGCCGGCGGGGGGGATGCCCCGGGTGGCAACGATCAGCGCAGAGACTTCCGCGCCGCCTGCAACGCGTTGAGCGAGTACGCCGTGATGAGCACCGGGTCGCTCTCCATCCAGCGATCATCCACCGAACGGAACGAGCCGTCCTCGTTCTGAAGCGTCGCGAGCTGGTTGATCAGATCGACCCGCCAGTCGCGCGCACCGCCCGGGGTCAGCACCGACGCATCGCCCGACGCGGCCATCGCCTTCGCGAACATCACGTAGTAGTAATACTGGCCATCGGTCCCCACACCCGGGTTCTCGCTCAGCGTGTAGTTCGCGGCAATCCAACGCTTCGCCGCGGTCACGCGCGGGTCGTCCTTGGTAAGACCGGCGTAGAGATAGCTCTTGAACCCGGCGTACGTCATCGATCCGTACGCACGCAGGCGGCTCTGCGCCCTCCAGTGCTCCGCCGGTGAAGCCGATGCCGAATCAAGCTCCTCCTTGAACGCCGCGCGGAGCAGGTCGGCGAACCGCTCGGACGCATCGCACCGCGCCCGCACCTCGCACGACCCGGCGCCCGTGCTCTCGCCCGGCCCCATCAGCACCTGGAACTCCTCGCCGATCGCCGCGAGATCGCGGCTGGAAGACGTCGAAATCGCCTCGCGCACGCGTGCCGTGATGGTGTCCTTGGAAAGCAGAACCGGCTTGCCCTCCGCGTTCTTGGTCTTGAACGTGAGCCGCGCGACGGCACCGGACGGACCAGACATGGACTCGGCGATCTCGCCGGCGAAGCTCTGCCCGGACCCGACGTTGTCCTTGTTGATGCTCGTCGCGTAGATGAAGCCGCCCTGGTTCGATCCCTTCGCGTACGGCATCTCGTTCACGGGCTTGCCGCCGGCGGATTCGAGCTGCTGCGTGCGTTCGAGGAAGGTGATGGCTCGCAGGAACGCGGGGTCGTTCTTGTCGACGCCCGCGTCGCTCAACGCCTCCACCCAGAACGCCGTGTTCGAGAGATCCGGCCGCCCGTGCTTGCCGTACCCCACGCCCCCGTAGTACGCGTGCGAACGCTCGACCGGCTTGGCCGACTCCGGCCCCAGTTGCGCCATCTCGACCGCCCCCTCACCGTACTGAAGCCCCTTCAGAAACGCCGCGCCCTTCCGCATCGCGTCGCGGCAGCGAGCGTCAGGAAACCGAGACAGCATCGACACGCAGATCGCCGTGTTGTAGCTCGCCATCAACTTGTCGTAGATCGCGCCGTCGGGCTTCTGGTGCGACAGCACGAAATCCGCGGCCTTCTGCATCGCCGGGTGCGAAGCGGGACGAGCATCATCCATCAGCCCGCCGACCACGAGCCCCGTGATCGCCGGAAACACCGGCGCACCCTCGTAAATGCCAAAGCCGCCGGAGGAGTGCTGCGTCGCGAGGAGCCATGCCGCGGAGCGCTCGATGAGCGCATCCGCCTTGGCGAGCGCGTCGGCCCGCTGCTTCGCGAGGTCATCGGCGATAGAGGCGGCGAGGGCATCACCGTTCTGGATGTCGC
>JBEIUO010000164.1:0-6099 GCA_040374335.1 Phycisphaeraceae bacterium | reverse complement strand
CTGGTTGCCGGGGTATCCGCCTCCTCCGCCTCCTCCACCACCGCCGCCACCACCGTGGCCGCCGCCGCCGTGGCCATAGGGGCGATCACCGCCGCCTCCCCCACCGCCGCCTCCTCCGCCACCACCGCCGCCGCCGCCTTGGTTGTGGTGCGTCTGCTGCTGACCTCCCTGCTGGGGACGGTCGCCCATGGGGCGTTGGCCCATGTCGTGGGGCCGCTGCTCGGGGCGAGGTTCCTGGCGTTGCTCAGGGCGTTGCTCGGGGCGTTGTTCGACGCGAGGCTCGGGGCGCGGCTCCGGGCGAGGTTCGGGACGGGGCTCGGCGCGGGGCTCGGGGCGAGGTTCGGGGCGGGGCTCGGGCCGCGGCGCGGGACGTGCCTCCGGAGCGGCGGGGCGGGCTTCGGCCTTGGCGGGCTCGCGAGCTTCGGCCTTGGGGGCGGCGTCGGGATCCCGACGGGGCCGCTTAGGCCGCGCGGTGCCCTCGTCCGAGGAGCCCTTGGTCGGCTTGGAGTCGTCCGTCGTCGATGTTCTCGCCATGTCTCGCGTTCTCGATGGCCAAGCCCGAACGATCGCCGCGGCTCATTTGAGAGCGTGGTTTGCCGCGTCTATGTGATGTTCAGTCAATGGCATGTGTCTTTGGCAATGGCCCGCGATGGGTCATGTGCGCGTTGCGGCCGAACGATCCCTCACGCTCATCAGCACTGCCTCATCCTCCGCTCGCCGGCCATGCACGCGACGAAGGAAACGAAATCAGGCTCTTGGACTGCTGATCGGCGACCCCTTGCCGCGGCATGCGAACTGTCTGCCTATTCGGGGAGCGCCGCACTCGGTCACACCGGCCTCGGTCGCCTGGCTCCCGATCGGAGCCAAGGACCAACACCACCGCGGCTGAGAGAGTATAGCCACCTTGCGGGCCCGCGCACAAGTCAACCCGGCTGGGGCTTGGCGTCGAGGGCGGCGCGGATCTGGGACTCGACCTGGCGGACCCGTTCGCGGAGGGTCGGGAGGTCGGCGTCGTTGAGGACTGTGTGGGAGCTGCGGGCCCGCTTCTGGTCGAGGGGCAACTGCGCGGCCTCGCGTTTGGCGAGTTCGGTGGGGTCCCAGCCGCGGGTCTTCACACGGGCTTCACGAGCGGGGCCTGGGGCGTCGACGAAGAGGACGAAGTCGCAGTCGGCGTCGGAGCCGGCTTCGAAGAGCAGCGGCGCGTCGATGATGACGCCGGAGCGGAGCTGGGAGTGGGCGCGACGGATGGCCTGCGTGCGGTCGGCCTTGACGAGCGGGTGGACGACTTCCTCGAGGCGGCGGCGCTCGGCGGGGTCGGCGAAGACGATGTCGCCGACGGCCTTGCGATCGATGGATCCATCGGTGGCGAGGACGCGGGGCCCCCACCACTCGACGAGGCGGGCGATGACCTCGGGACGCGTGAGGACGGCGCGGGCGTCGGTGTCGGCGTCGAGCACGAGGTATCCGAGTTCGGCGAAGACCTTCGCGACGGCGGACTTGCCAGCGCCGATGCCGCCGACGAGGCCGACGACGGGGATGCGGAGCGGTGCCGCGGACTGCGCTTGGTCGACGGCGGCGCGGAGGGTGGTGAGGACGACGTCAGGCTCGGGGACCATGATCCAACTGATGGCGGGGCCGTCGGAACCGGCGGTGCTGACGGCGATGGTGCCGGTGCCGGTGAGGCGTTCGACGATGCCGCGGGTCATGGTGATCTGTTGGATGTTCTGGAGCGGGACCTCGCCGCGGACACGGCGGAGGAGGCCGGCGTCGGCGGAGAATCGGCGGGTGGTGAGGGAGTAGGAGCGGGAGAGGCGGAAGAGGACGCCGAGGAAGAGGGAGAAGCCGATCATCACGGAGGAGATGATGAGGGCGGGGGGGAAGTCGTTTCCGAGGATGAACTTGAGGACGGCCCAGGCGATGAAGAGGAAGCTGGCGGGGCCGAGGAAGGGGGCGAAGACGACGATGGCGGAGAACCAGGAGGGGCGGAGTCTGAAGATCTGGCGTTCAGCGGCGGCGGCGGTCACGTGGCGCTCCTCTTGAGGACGCCTATTTCCGGGAGGTTGCGGTAGAAGCCGTCGTAATCGAGGCCGTAGCCGACGACGAACTCATCGGGGATATCGAAGCCGACGTAGTCGGGCGCGGTGTCGACCTTGGCCTTGCCGGGCTTGCGGAGGAGGACGCAGCTGCGGAGGCTGGCGGGGGACTGCTGGCGGACGAGGTTGGTGAGGACTTCGAGGGTCTGGCCGGAGTCGAGGATGTCGTCGACGATGATGACGTGCTTGCCGGCGAGGTTGCGGGGGATCTCGCCGCGGAGGGAGACGCCCTTGCTTTCGACGGACTTTCCGGGGTAGCTGGAGACGCCGACGATTTCGATGCTGAGTTTGAGGGGGATCTCGCGGATGAGATCGGAGACGAAGACCATGGATCCCGTCATGATGGGGATGAGGGTGATGTGATCGGCGCGGCCGTCGCGTTCGACGAGGCGTGTGAGCTCGGCGGCGATCTGCGCACCGATTTCGACGACCCGATGGCGGATCTTCTCGCGGGAGATGAGGACGCGTTCGATGTCTCCAACCATGCCCCATGATAGGAACTGGCGGGGAGGGGCGAGCATCGGGGGCGGGTGGCAAATACACTGTTTGGACGGGAAGCCGCGAGGAGACCGACATGCCAACGAAAGCCAAGCGAGGGACAAAGGGTGCGAAGAAGGGGACGGGCCCGAAGTTGCCGGGGACGTACAAGGAGTTCGTGACGAAGTACCCGGAGCTGGGGCGTGCGCACGAGGCGGTGGCAACGGCGGTGGAACGGGCGGGGCCGCTGGATGCGAAGACGCTGTCGCTGGTGAAGATCGGGATCTGCGTGGGCGCGGGGCTTGAGTCTGCGCTGCGGAGTCACACACGGCGGGCGATGCAGCACGGGGCGACGAAGGAGGAGGTTGAGCAGGCGATTCTGCTCGGGATGAACACGGTGGGCTTTCCGCGGACGGTGGCGGCGTGGAGTTGGGCGCAGGTCCAGTTCGAGCGGGGCGTATGAACAACAAACGGGCGAGCGCTGGGTTGGGCGTGCGGCTCGCGCTGCGGCAGGCGGGCGGGGAGGGTGTGCCTGCGCATTCGCCTCGCGACGCGTCGGACGGGCGCGGGTTGGTGGATTCGCACGGGCGGGTGATCCGGGATCTGCGGGTGAGCATCACGGATCGGTGCAACTTCCGGTGCGTGTACTGCATGGATCCGGGGGTGAGGTTCGCGGCGGCGGAGTCGCTGATGACGGCGGAGGAGATCGTGCGGGTTGCGCGGGTGGCGGAGTCGCTCGGAGTGCGGAAGATCCGGCTGACGGGGGGCGAGCCGACGATGCGGGCGGACTTGCTGGAGATCATTGCGGGCGTGCGAGCGGCGACGGGCCTTGAACTCGCGATGATCACGAACGGCTCGACGGTGACGCGGGAGACGGCGCGGGCGTGGAAGCGCGCGGGGCTGGGGCGTGTGACGGTGAGCATCGACTCGCTGCGGGAGGATCGGTTCGCGGCGATCACGCGGAGTGGAGCCCGGGTGCGTGATGTGCTGGATTCGGTGGGCGTGCTGATGGAGGAAGGGCTTGGGCCGGTGAAGCTGAACGCGGTGCTGATTCGGGGCATGAACGACGACGAGGCGGCGGATCTCGCGGGGATTGCGCTGCGGCTGGGCGTGGAGGTGCGGTTCATCGAGTACATGCCGCTGGATTCGGCGCGGGCGTGGGACGCGACGAAGTGGGTTGCCGCGGCGGAGACGAAGCGGGCGATCGAGGAGCGGTACACGTTGGAGGAGAGCGGGGAGGATGAGGAGTCGAGCACGGCGCGGACGTATCGGTTTGCGGGGGATTCGAGCGGCGCGAGGGTGGGGTTCATTGCGCCGGTGAGTTCGCCGTTCTGCGGGGCGTGCAGTCGGTTGCGGTTGACGGCGGATGGGAAGGTGAGGCCGTGCCTGTTCAGCACGCGGGAGTGGGATCTGCTGGGCGAGATGCGGCGCGGCTTGAGTGATGCGGATATTGCCGGGTTTCTGGTGGATGCCGTGTGGGCGAAGCAGGCGGGGCACGGGATCACGGCGCCGGGCTTTGAGCAGCCGGCGCGGCCGATGTCGGCGATTGGTGGTTGATCAGGTCGCTTGCTTGAAGAGGGTGAGGATGAAGCGCGTGGGCTCGAGCGCCGTGAGGCGGTGCGGCGCGTTCGCGGGCATGAGCAACCAGTCGGGCGCGGCCATGTCGCGCTCGGTGCCGTCGATACCGAAGCGGAGCTTGCCGTCGAGCACTTGAACGGTGGCGACGAAGGGCGCGCGGTGCTCGCTGAGTTCCTGGCCCGCGTCCATGGCGAAGAGGACGACCTTGCCCTGGGGGAGGTTGATGAGGGGCTTGCTGACTGTTGCGCCGGGGACGATGGGGCAGGTCTCGAGGAGATGAACGAACTGGGCACTGGTGCCGTCGAGCATGGGTGAGGCCATGGCGGATCTCCGGTCGCGGCCGGCGGTGTGCGGGGTCGGACGCAAAAGAAGCGTACGGGCGATCACGTGGCCCACACGGGGCGTTTCCAGATGGGGACGCGGGCCTTGAGCGCGTCGATGAAGGAAGCGGTTGCGGCGAGGGCTTCGGCGCGGTGCGGCGCAAGGACGTGCAGCACGAAGGAGGTCTCACCGACGGCGATGCGGCCGCGGCTGTGGAGGACGTGGATCGCGGTGAGGTGGTGCGCTGCGGCGGTCTCGGTGGCGAGGGCGAGGAGTTCGCGCGAGGCCATGGGGTCGTAGGTTTCGTAGTCGAGCGCAAGAAGGTCGCGGAGGGTTGCGGGGTGTGCGGGGGAGGGTTCGGCGCGGCGGACGATGCCGCGGAAGGTGAAGGCGGCGCCGACGGTGCCGTGGTCGGGGATGGCGAGGGCGTGCGCGCGGGAGTCGGTGATGGGGCCGTCGATGATGAGGGAGGTGACGAGGGGCGTGAACATCATCCGCCTCCGAGGAGGGTGATGAGGGCGAGTTCGTCGGCGGGGGTGACTGGTTGCGTGGGCGGCACGTAGGCGTGGTTGACGGCGAGTCGCGGGGTTGCGGGGGGCTTGAGCGCGAAGGCGAGGGAGGGGTGTTGGGCTTCGAGCGCGGCGAGGACATCGGCGGCGGTGGCGGGGTGAGGGACGTCGACGCTGAGGCGGCCGGAGCGAGCGGCGAGGGCGGCGGCGCCGAAGATGAGGACTTCGAGCTTCACGCGGGGAGTGTATCGTTGAGGACGAGGTGCGCCGCATGGGCTTTCGGGGTCGAGAGTTTGCGTTTGATTCGCCTGCCGCGGCGGTGGCGGGGATGGTGTCGCGGGTGGGTGGGGGCGGGGGTGTGGAGCGGGTTGGGTTGGGGGAAGCGAGAGGGCGGGTGTTGGCGGAGGATGTGTGCGCGGACCGCGAGAGTCCGGCGTTTGACCATTCGGCGATGGACGGGTACGCGGTGCGGGTGGAGGGGTTGGTGGCGGGGCTGGAGGTGGTGGGCGAGTCGAGGATTGGTGAGGAACCGCCGCGGCTTGAGGGGAGGGGGCGTGCGGTGCGGATCGCGACGGGCGCGGGGATGCCGGCGAGCGCGGACGCGGTGATTCGGCGAGAGGATGTGGTGGAGATTGGGGAGCCGGTGCGGCGGGTGGAGATCGCGGCGGGTGCGTTGGCGAAGGTGCGGGTTGGGGAGCATGTTCGGCGGCGGGGCGAGAACGCGGCGCGGGGCGCGGTGGTGGTATCGAGAGGGGCGCTGATCAGCGCGGCGACGGTTGGGACGTTGGCGGCGGTGGGTTGTGCGCGGGTCGCGGTGTATGCGAGGGTGAGGGTGGGGATCATCACGACGGGGGACGAGTTGGTGGACGCGGGGTGTGCTGCGTTGCGGGAGTACGAGGTGAGGAACAGCAACGGGCCGGGGCTCGCGGGGATGTTGGGAGGGCCCGCGTGGGTTGGTGTGGAGCGGGTGGTGCACGTGAGGGACGATGGGGGAGGGTTGGAGCGTGAGGTGCGGGGGGCGTTGGATGATTGGGATGTTGTTGTTATGACAGGAGGCGTGTCGATGGGGCCCCGGGATCCGGTGCGCGGCGTGGTGGAGGGCGTCGGGGCGGAGGTTGTGT
>JBEIUO010000423.1:0-3496 GCA_040374335.1 Phycisphaeraceae bacterium | reverse complement strand
CCTCCCGCCACGACGAGATCAGCCTGAGCCGCCGCGCCGGGAAGCTGGAGCAGGCCACGCAGGCCACCAGCCCAGCGGGCCGTGCGTGAGCTCGTCGGACAGCGTAAAGGAGACACCATCTTGGTCGGACAGGGTGAAATCGGGGGCGGTTTCGCCGGGCTTGATCATTGGGTGAGCATATGCGGTACGCTATGGGCATGGCCCTTCATCCTGCGACATGCGACAGACTGCGCCCCTTCGGAACCTCGGTGTTCGCCGAGATGACACAACTGGCGATCAAGCACGGCGCTGTGAACCTCGCGCAGGGGTTCCCTGACTTCGACGGCCCGGCGGCAGCGAAGGCCGCGGCGATCGCCGCGATCAACGCCGGGCACAGCCAGTACGCGCGGATGTTCGGGTTGCCCGCGCTGAACCAGGTGCTCGCCTCCACGTGGAACGCCCGGACCGGACTCGACGTCGATCCCGACAAGCACATCACGGTGACGAGCGGGTGTACGGAGGCGATTGCCGCGGCATTGCTCGGGCTGCTGAACCCCGGCGACGAGATCGTGATCTTTGAACCGTTTTACGACTCCTACAGGGCGTGCGTGGCGATGACGGGGGCCACGGCGCGTTTCGTGGCGCTGCGTCCGGGAGGTCCGGGAGAGGCATTCGGTTTCGACGAGGGCGAGCTGCGTGCCGCGTTTACCGACAGGACGAAGGCGGTGCTGCTGAATACACCGCACAACCCGACGGGCAAGGTCTTCACACGCGACGAGCTGAGCTTTATCGCAGCCCTCTGCCAGAAGCACGGCGCGGTGGCGATCACGGACGAGGTGTACGAGCATCTGACATACGACCCGCAGTTGCCGCACATTTCGATGGCCACGCTCCCGGGGATGGCGGAGCGGACGCTGACGCTGTCGAGCGTCGGCAAGTCGTTCAGCCTGACCGGCTGGAAGATCGGTTGGGCGATCGGGCCGGAGCACCTGACGGCGGCGGTGCGGGCGGCCCACCAGTTCCTGACGTTCACGACGGCAACACCTCTCCAGCACGGCGCGGCGGCGATCATCGCGAACCCGGGTACGGAAGTGGACACGGTGCGGGCGTTGTACAAGGAGAACCGGGACACGCTCGCGGCGGCGCTGGCGGAGATCGGATTCACCGTCTACCCGTCGCACGGCACGTACTTCATGATGGCCGATCACACGAGATTCGGGAAGGGGGACGACGTGTCGTTCTGCCGGTACCTTACCGAGCACGTCAAAGTGGCGGCGATTCCGCCGTCGTCGTTCTACCACACGGTCTCGCTGGGGCGGCCGCTGGTCCGGTTCGCGTTCTGCAAGCGGCGCGAGACCATTGCGGGCGCGATCGCGAAACTCGGCGCGCTCAAGTAGCCGATGGAAGGGGAGGGGTGGACGGGGGGTTGGTGGCGACGGGGCCACGACGAGGAGCGTTCAGGTGCCAACGGTTCTTCCAGATGCCCGAGTGTCGCCCCGGTTCGCGGGCATTTCCACCTTCTGCCGCTACCCGCGCCTGCAGGATGTCGCACCGGAGCACGCACCCGTCGATTGGGCGATCTACGGGGTGCCGTTCGATGGAGGCGTGACGTACCGCGGGGGGACGAAGTTTGGTCCGCGTGCGATCCGCGATGCCTCGCAGTACGTGAAGCGGTACCACATGGTGCACGATGTGGACGTGTGCTCAGTCCTGAGCCTTGCCGATGCGGGCGATGCGCCCGTGAGCCCGTTCGACATCAAAGGCACGCTCGACCTCGTGACGCAGTTCGCCTCCGGACTCGGTGCACCGACGACGCGGCTCTTCGCGGTAGGCGGCGACCACTCCATCGCGTACGCGAACGTTCGCGCGGCGTGGGCCAATGCTGGTTCCCCGAAGGGCGGGTTGCCGCTGGTGCACTTTGACAGCCACCTCGACACGGTGGACACGCTGTGGGGCGAGCAGTACAGCCACGCGTCGCCCTTCGCGCGGCTGATCGAGGAGGGATTCGTCGACGCGGGGTCCATGATCTCCATCGGGATCAAAGGCCCGCTGAACTCCAAGGCCGATCTGGATTTCGCGAGAACGAGGGGCGTCACGCTGATCACGCACGATCGGATCGCGCAGGATGCCGCGGGTGCGCTCGCGGGGTTTGTTGCGCGAGTCGGTGGGCGACCCGCGTACGTGACGTTCGACATCGATGTGGTTGATCCGGCCTTTGCGCCGGGGACGGGAACTCCGTGCCCGGGTGGGCTTTCAAGCGAGCAGGCCCTTGAGCTCCTGCGGCAGTTGAAGGGGATCCGGCTGGCTGGTGCGGACGTTGTGGAAGTGCTGCCCGACCGCGATGTCTCGGGAATCACAGCGTTTCTCGCGGCCCACGTGATGTTCGAGATCCTGGCCCTGGATGCCTCGGCGAGGGCGTGCTGAGCCCCTACTATTGGGCCGGTTGTCCCGGTAGCTCAGTTGGATAGAGCAGCCGCCTTCTAAGCGGCAGGTCGCGCGTTCGAATCGCGCCTGGGACGTTTGCAGCGAGGGGGGAATCGCGTCAGGACTGGCGGAGACGCGCGACAAACGCCTCATACTGCTCCGCCGTGTCGATCCCGGTCGTATGGACCTCGCACACCGCCGCGGCGATGCGGAATCCGTTCTCGAGTACCCGCAGTTGTTCGAGCATCTCGGTCCGCTCGAGGGGCGTCGACGCCATCGCGGCGTACTGCTTGAGGAATCGCACGCGATAGACGTACAGGCCGACGTGCTTGAGGGGCGTCGCGGCTGTCTCTCCACCTTCACGCGTGAACGGGATGAGCGAGCGGGAGAAGTAGAGCGCGAAGCCGTTCAGCGCAAGCACCACCTTCACCACGTTCGGATTGGTCGGGTCTTCGCCCGAAGAGAACGGGGAGGCGACTGTGGCAACGTCCGCGCCGCTGTCGATGAGCTTGGCGACCGCGGCGTCGATGACGAACGGGTCGACCTCGGGCTCGTCACCCTGGACGTTCACGACGATGTCGTCGTCACGTAGCGAAAGGATCGCGGCGGCCTCGGCGAGCCGACTGGTTCCGTTCAGGTGGTAGCGACGCGTCATCACCGCCTCGCCCTTGAACGCGACGACCGCAGCCTGCACTTCGGCATCGTCGGTGGCGATCACCACGCGACGAACGGCCCATGCCGCCCGCGTGCGCTCCCATACGTGCTGGATCAGCGGCTTACCTGTGCGTGCGGCCAGCACCTTGCGAGGGAACCGCGTGGAGCCCAGCCGAGCGGGGATGATCGCGACTACGCGTGACATCGCGTCCTCAGGCGGGCGGCGCGGCGGGGGGTGTCGGGCGTGCGGCGCGGATCTCGTTCACCAACTTCTTCACGGCGTCGCGCCGGGCGCGGATGTCGCGGTACGCGAACTGCTGCGCGGTGATCGATGCCGCGATCTTCTCGGCTTCTTCTGCCGTCGTGATGTCGCGGGTGGCCTCGGCTTTGGCCTGGAGCGCGGTCACGAGGTAGTAGCGAAGCTCAAGCGTGGTTTCGG
>JBEIUO010000764.1:0-1844 GCA_040374335.1 Phycisphaeraceae bacterium | reverse complement strand
CGGTGGGCGATCCGTTCAAGGACACGTCGTCCGTCTCCCTGAACCCAGTGATCAAGTTCACCACGCTCTTCGGCCTGCTCGCCGTCGAAATCGCGGTGAAGATGAAGGACGAGAGCGCCAAGCACCTGTTCGGCTGGGCGATCTTGATCGTCGGCTTGGTCTTCGTCTACCGGAGCTTCTACAACATGCGCATTCCGGACGACCCCAGCGATGAGGCCGCCGCCGATGCACAGCTGAAGAGCAACTGAGCCCCCTTCAGCCCCCGGTTCCTCTCTCCAGGCACGCGCCCCGTCGGGCGCGTGCTTTTTTTCGTCCGAAACCCGCCAATCTGGCGACTCGACAGGCCCGCGCGCGGCCATAAGTCTCCCCTTCGTCGGGACCGCTTTCCCTCCCTCAACGCCCCTCCTCCGTCACGCATGAATCGTCGCTCCTTCCTTCAGTCCAGCGCCGCCCTCTCCGCCGCCTTCGCCGCCCCCGCCATCCTCCGCGCCTCCGACAAGGGGCCCGCCAAGAAGGCGATCGTCGGCACCGGCGACCATACCTACGAGTGCCACCATTATTGGGGTACGCTGCCGGACCACATCAAGTGGGGCGAGACCCACGGGGTCACGGTCGACGAAGCCGGCTTCATCTACATCCTCAACAACACCGGCGCCTCCTCCGTGCGCCACCAGGACGCCGTCGCCGTCTTCGATCCCTCGGGCCGCTTCGTTCGCAGTTTCGGCAGCGAATACAGCGCCTCCAACATCCACACCGTCGGGCACGGCCTCGACCTGCGGAAGGAAGGCAATACCGAGTACCTGTATATGTCGCTGACGTGGGCGAACCTCGTCGTGAAAACAACGCTCAACGGCGAACTGGTCTGGGCCCAGAGCGTGCCGTGGGAGTCCGGTGTCTACACCGATCGCAAGCAGTTCATCCCGACCAACGTCGCCTTCCACCCGACCGACGGCAGCCTCTACATCACCAACGGCTACGGCACGCCGTACATCCATCAGTACAGCGCCGACGGTCGCCATATCCGGACCTTCGGCGGCAAGGGCGGCAAGGACCAGCACGGGAAGTTCACCAACCCGCACGGCTGCTGGGTCGACACCCGCCCGGGCCGCACGCCGATGCTCGTGGTCTGTGACCGCGGAAACCAGCGTCTGGAGTACTTCACCCTCGAGGGCCAGTACGTCAGCACCGTGGAGGGGCTGACCAATCCCGATCACATCGACATCCGCGGCGACGTTCTCCTGATCCCCGATCTGCACGCCCGCGTCACGCTGCTCGACAAGGACAACAAGGTCATCACGCACCTGGGCTTCGATCAGGCGTGGACCGACCGCGTGCTGAAGAAAGGCGAACAGGGCGGCCTGGTCATGCGCACCAAGCCGGAGATGTGGGAGGACGGACGCTTCGTCCACCCGCACGACGCCTGCTTCGACCGCGACGGCAACATCTTCGTCGTCGAGTGGGTGCGCGGCGGCCGCGTCACCAAGCTGCGCAAGGTCTAGCCGCGCTGCGCTGGGCGGGATCCGGGCGAAGCGCGCTCGCCTCCCGCGCCGTTTGCGTCTTGGCTGGCGGGAGCCCCGGCTCCCGCCATGCGTTCCGCCTCCCCCTCCTCCGCCTTTCTCCGCCGCGTCATCGGCGCCCGCCCGGTCCTCGCGCTCCTCGCGCTTGGCCTGATCGTTTCCTCCCCGTTGCCCGGATTGCGCGCCCAGCGCGCTCCCTTCGAGGCGCAACACGGGGTCGTGGTCTCGGCGAGTCTCACCGCCTCGGAAGCCGGGGCCGACATCCTGCGCCGCGGAGGCAACGCCGTCGACGCCGCCGTGGCCACGGGTCTCGCGCTTACCGTGACT
>JBEIUO010000759.1:0-1865 GCA_040374335.1 Phycisphaeraceae bacterium | reverse complement strand
GGTGAGCGTGCGGAGCCTGCGAGAGCAGATTGGGGTGGTGACGCAGGAGGTCACGCTGTTCCGGGGGACGATCCGCTCGAACATCCTATACGGCGCGGAGGGCGCGGTGAGCGACGAGCGGATGATCGCGGCGGCGAAGCTGGCGCGTGCGCACGATTTCATCTCGGCGTTGGCGTCGGGGTACGACACGCCGGTGACCGAGCAGGGGCTGAATCTCTCGGGTGGTCAGCGGCAGCGGCTGAGCATCGCGCGGGCGCTGCTGAGGGATCCGTCGATTCTGATCATGGACGAAGCGACGAGCATGATCGACGCGGAGAACGAGATGCACCTCGCGCAGGCGATCGGCGAGTTCGGCGCGGGGCGGACGTGCCTGATCGTGGCGCACCGGCAGGCGACGATACTGTCGTGCGACCACATCTTCGTGATGGACAACGGCCGTCTGGCGGACCACGGAACACACAAGGACTTGCTGGAGCGATGCGATGCGTACCGCGCCCTCTGGCGTGGACACGAGGCGACCTGAACATGCACCGTCCCGGAAGTGATCCCGAGAACATGGCGGCGGAGGACTTCATCTGCGACTTCTGCGAGCGCTGCTACGCGCCGGAGCGGCCGATGATGGAGGGGCACCGCGGGAGCCTGATCTGCGGTCCGTGCCTCTCGGCATCGTTTGTGTCGCTCTGGTACGCGAACGAAGGCGAGCCGGCTCCGGCGAAGGATGTCTGCCTTATGTGCCTCGCGGAGAACGGCGACCCGATCTGGCGGAGCCCGCTGCGGGGAGAGAAGTTCATCTGCAAGCGCTGCTCAAAGCAGAGCGTGGTGATGCTCGAGCGCGACAAGGAAGCCGGGTGGAAGCGGCCGGAGGAGCCGTAGCCGGTGAGGACGATCCTTCACGCACGCTCCCCACGCTCCGACCCCTTCCGAGCGATTCGCGCAACCAGCCCCTCAACCCACGGCGCCACCACACACCCGATCCCAAACGGCAGGATCGAAAGCCCGCACGACAGCACCACCACCTTCGTCGCGTCGCCCGCGGTCGCGCCGCCAACCAGCACCGCAGCACCAGCCGCCGCCGAAAGCAACACCACGCACGCGATCGCCCGCGGGAATGACTCGCGCGAGTTCGCCCACGCGCCGAGCGCGACCGGGATCGCGAACAACGTGGCGACCGGGTGCACGAACGCGAGCGGTACAGCCGCGGCAACCGCGACGACCGCCACCACCGCAAACGCCTGTCCGAAGGTGAGCGGCGGTGCCTCCTTCGGCGCCTCGACCGAAGACTCAACCGCGAAGTCGAACGCGCGGCCGCACTCGGGGCAGTTCCCGGGAGACGCGAGCTTGCGGTCAAGCTCGTAGCCGCAATCGAGGCATGAGGGATTTCGTCGCTTGCGTCGCGCGCTCACGTGCGCAGTCTAGCAGACACCGCGGGGACATTCGCGTGCTTCGGCCGCCCGAGCATGTGCCTCCAACCGTTCCATCCGCGCCAGAGCCACCGCATCTGCCCTCATTCCCGCCGCCGCATCGGGATCGTCGACTCTCATCCATGTACGCGCACGAAGGAACGTGAACACCGAAAGCCCGGCGCGAAACCGTGAGGTGCCCGACGTCGGAAGGGTGTGGTTCGGCCCCGCGCCGTAGTCGCCGATCACTTCGGCGGCCCCTGCGCCGATGAACACCGCTCCGGCGTTGGTCACACGCGCGGCAACATCCTTTGCGCGGTTGGTGTGAATCTCCAAGTGCTCGGGGCCCACCGTATCACTCACACCCACAGCCTCCTCCACACTTCCAACTACGCACACCCAACCGTTGCGGAGCGCCCCGCGCGCGGTCTCACGCGTCGGCAGCGTCTCAAGCTGCGCAGTGAG
>JBEIUO010000728.1:0-2089 GCA_040374335.1 Phycisphaeraceae bacterium | reverse complement strand
GGTGAGCGTGGGTCGGAACCGGAGCACGGGCAGGAGGCCGCGGACGATCGCTCCGGCGAGGGCGGAGAGGCCGATGACCCAGAACGTCCAGCGGACCGCGGCGGGGAATCGCAGGGCGAAGTCGAGGTACCCAAGCACGCAGGCGATGGCGATGGCTGTGGCGGCGATGAACCCGGTGCGTTGGACGAAGAGCTGGGCCTTGGCACGAGCACGGAGTGAGCGGAGGGCGTCCGCGATCGGGCCTGTGGCGCGATCGACGCTTTCAGAGGTTGAGACGGGCTCGCTCATCGCCTGCACATCCTTGCAACTCCGCACTTCTCGGTTCCCCCGGATGTGCGATGGGCCACTGCTGAGTATCGACCAAGACGCGTAGAGGGTACACGACCGTCGGGAAGTCCATACGCGTGGCGCGAGATCGTGGGTCGGCCTGGTTGCGCGGGAGTGGCGGTTCGCGTTGTGTCAGGTATTCAGGACAGGCGGATCAGTCTACGGCCGACCCACTCCGCGACGAGCAGGACCATGAGCACAAGCCACGCGATCGGCTTGTCCCAGAGCGTTTCGATCTCCGGGAGCCCGAGGATTCGCAGTTCGCGGTTCGGGAGCGCATCGGCGACGGTTGAGAGCCAGGAAGGGGCGATGACCTGCCCGCCGGTCGATTCGGCGAGTTCGGCGAGGGAGGCGTGGTCGGCCTGGGGCTCGCGCATCTCGTCGTCGGGAGCGGTGATCTCTACGCGAGCGGAGAGGTCGAGAGAGGCGAAGATGGGGTCCGGGGAGGTCACGGTGTAGATGCCCGGCTCGGGGGCGAGCCAGGCTGCGCTGAAGGTGCTGACCGGCGCGAGCTCGGGGTCTTCGTCGTCGCCCGCGAGCGGTCGTAGGGCGAGCGTCATCGGTGGACGCTCGCGGTCGAGCGGTGATGAACGCTCGCGGGAGATGCGGACCGTGACCGACTTAGGCCGCGCGTCAATCAGCGACTGATCGAGGAGGCGGGCGGTGATCTGGACCTGCTGGTCAACGCGGGCGCGGGCCGGCGCGGCGTCGAGGATGGCGGACTTGCCGGCGCGGCCGAGGCTCTCTCGCGCGAGAAGGCGCATGAGGGGGATCCAGAAACGCTCCGGGAGCGTCTCGCCCCGGCCGTACCTGTACCGCCACACTTCGTCGGTGCCGACGTACACGACGCGCCCTGCGCCGTAGCGCATGGTCATCACCAGGGGCTTGCCGTCGGATTGGGAGCCGGTTGCGGGCGCGGCGATCGCGAGGACTTCGGTGGTCGGCTTGAGCCACTGCGGCTCGATGCGTTGGGCCCAGCGCAGGAGGGTCCAACCGAGGTCGCCGGAGCTCAGCCACGCGGGCCAGGGTTGCTGCGGATTGTCGGAGAGCTGAAGCACGCCGAAGCGTTCGACGGCGGGGCCGGGCTTCATCACCACGGGGTCGAGCCAGAGGTTGCCGCCGCGAACGCCGGAGTCGAACGAGGCGAGCGAGAAGGGGATGAGGTCGGCGAGCGGGGTGGACTTCCACGCGGCGGGGGTGGCGGCGGGGCCGCCCATCCACAGAAGGCCTGCGCCGCGCGAGGCGACGAGCGAGCGGATCTGGCGGAGCTGTTCGGCGCTGAACAGATCGGGGCGCATGTCACCGATCACGATCACGTCGAACTGGGCCCATTCCTCGGGGGAACGGGGGATTGCGCCCATGGGCTCGGTGCCCTCGCGGATGTAGCTGCGTTCGGAGGAGAGCAGCGTGACGGAGCTGCGGATGGAGGCCTCGCGCACGAGTGTGGACTTGAGGTAGCGGTACTCCCAGCGTGGGTAGCCGTCGAAGTACGCGACGCGGATGGCGCGGTCGGCGAGATCGATGCGGACGGGCTGGGTGTTGTTGTCCGCGGAAAGGTCCGCGCGGTCGGGAACGAGGCGGACGCTCCAGTCACCCGCGCCGGCGGCGCTCGGGCGCGTGACCAGCGTGACCTTGCCGGTTCCCGTGCCCGAGGGCATGGGCTGTTCGTTCAGCACATCGCCCGTGGCGTTATCGATCAACTACACCTTGCCCGCCGGAATCTCGCCGCTGCCCCCGCGGGTCTCGAACTCGATCGAGATGG
>JBEIUO010000261.1:0-4801 GCA_040374335.1 Phycisphaeraceae bacterium | reverse complement strand
GAAGCCGGAGACGAAGGTACCGGTGCCGTCATCGAAGGCGGTCTCGTTGAGGGCCCAGGTGAGCTGGCCGGTGAACTTGACGGCGTGGCTCTCGGGGGAGATGTAGTAGTTCACGCCGGCGGAGATGAAGTGGTTGTCGTCGCGGTCGGCCGCGTCGTCATCCCAGAAGATGCCGTCCCAACGGCCGAAGAGCTCGACCTGATCGGAGACGAACACGCCGCCCTGGATCACACCGCCAAAGCGGTCTTCCTCGGTGGCGTTGGCGTTGTCTTCGACGGAAGCGCCCATGAAGGCGCCGAAGACGTTCCAGCCAGCGCCTTCCCAAGAGGCGTCAACGGTGTACGCGAGGAACTCGACGTCGTTCGTGCCACCGGTCTCGCCGCCGTCCTGCCAGTGCACCGCGGCGCCGACGAGGCCCGCGTCGTCCTGGCTACGGAACGAGGTGAAGTCGTTGAAGCGATCCCAGTCAGCGCCGGCGATCTTGAAGTCAACGCGGGCGGTGAGGGCGTAGTCGGCCTCAGCGTCGCTGTTGAAGTCGGTGTTGGCGGTGCTGGCACCGTCGCCGAAGGCACCGGTCAGCTTGAAGCTGTCGGAGGCGTAGACGAGGGCAACGGCCTGGCTGTAGCCCTGGGTGAAGTACTCGTTGGCGTTGGAGCGGTCGATGCCGAGCTGCTTCTCGGAGTCGATGCTCTCTTCACGGAACACGGGAGCCTTGAACTGGCCCCAGCGAACGGCGAGGCCGTTCTCGAAGGCGTACTGGCCCCAAGCGTCCTCGAGGTTCCAGCCGTCGGTCTCGTCGTGGTGGAACTGGATCTTATAGGTCAGGTCCTTGCTCCACACGTGGCCCCACGTCCAGAAGCGGACGTTGTTGTTGCTGAAGCCGTGGGTGAAGTCGTTGTTCTCGCCAGCGGCATCTTCATCGCGGAAGTTGTGCTGGTAGCGGAACTGAACGGCGCCACCGAGGTACAGCTGGTTGTTGCCCGAGCCGTCACCGATGCTGAAGCCGTTGGAGTCGTGGCCCGCGCCGCCGCCGCCACCCTGAAGGAGGCTGCTGCGGGTCGCGGAGTCGTTCACGAGCTCGGCGGCGTAAGCGCGGCCGGAGTCGAGGCTGGCGTTCTGAGCCAGGGCCGGGGCCCCGATGCTCAGAGCAGCGCCCGCGAGCAACACAAGCACTCTGGTCTGACTCATTGCTGAAACTCCTCTATTCGAGATCCGGAGGGCGACAGAAAGTGCCACTCACGGTTGGCTGCGGGTCGTATTTGTGACCTTCGCGGCCGTTTATGGTGGGCCGACCACGCTGGCGGCCCGTACATTGATCAACACAGACACCCGGTTCCGGTCAACCCTGCGGGTACTCCCCGAGAGTAGGCCCGATCTGGAAGCCGCCCATCCGAGGCCGCTGCCCTACCGAGCAACCGAATGTCCCGACGCGGGTTCGCCCAAGGCTGCCCGTCCCGCGTCCTCGACACATGATGCTCGGTTCCGTCGGAGTCCTGATCCCCGCCGTTCCCGCCCATCACCCGCCGAGCTGAAGAAGATCGGTCACCTACGAGTGCCCGAAAACCTTCGTCTGGGGGGCGGACTATACCCCCGGCTCAAACCTGTCGCAAACGTCCGCCTAGGTTTTTCGTCCGAGTACCGCCTCTCCGCACAACTTTTCCACTGGGAAGCATCCCCTGTTTGGGCAGCCGGACCTGTTTCACCGAATCTAAACACCCTGCGGACCCCGCCCCAAGAACGCTTGGATAACCTCCTTGAGCGTGGATTTGTGATAGCGTACTGTTCTTTAAGTCGTTGCTTTTCAACGAGTTAGGAATGCAACATGGCCGAGGCCCGCACCGTCCTTGTTGTCGACGATGAACGCGATCTGCTCGAACTGGTCGCGTACAACCTGAAACGCGCAGGTTATGACGTACTCACCGCCCAAAACGGGCGGCGGGGCCTGGACACCATCTCCGAGTCCAAGCCGGACCTGGTCATCCTCGACGTCATGCTCCCCGAACTCTCCGGGACCGAAGTCGCGTCCCGCGTTCGCGCGAACCCGCTCACCGCCTCGATCCCGATCATCATGCTCACCGCCAAAGGCGGCGAGACGGACCAGGTTGTCGGGCTCGCCGTCGGTGCGGACGACTACATCGCCAAGCCGTTCTCTATGAAGATCCTCCTCGCGCGAGTCGAAGCCCTGCTCCGACGCGCGGGACGCGCCAGCGCCGAACACACGTCGTTGGAACTCGGCACGATCCGCCTTGATCTTGACACCCACGAGGCATTCGTGAACAACGAGCCCGTGAAACTCACGCTCACCGAGTTCCGCATTCTCGCGGCATTGCTCCAGGCACAGGGACGCGTGCTCTCGCGTGCCGCGCTCATGAGCCGCGCGATGGGGCCCGGCGTTCTGGTCACCGAACGCACCATCGATGTGCACGTGACGTCGATCCGCAAGAAGCTCGAGGATCAGGCGGATCTGATCAAAACGGTCAGGGGTGTCGGCTATCGAATGACACCGGATCCGATGACGGCCGCCGATCACGAGTCGGGCCGTCCTTAAGCGGGCCATCGGGCGTTGACCTCTCTATATTGATGAAGCGTGATCTCAAGACCCGCGGCAAACCGAGCTGAACTGATCTCCCTTGCACTTGCATGGGCTTCGTTCGGTCTGCTGGCGCCCTACTCGCCGTTCTGGGTGATTGTGATGGGAGCGGGGATCGCGGCGGTGATGACGATCACCTTGGTGTTCGGAATCATCGAGCCCCGGACTCGGAGCGAGCATGCCGCGAAGGTCGCGGCGGCGACGCTGGCGCGAGCGGCGGGGATGCAGGCGGAGGCGAGCCTGCGGCACGGGGTGGACCGTGCTGCGGCGGAGTTGGCGGCGTTGCGGGCGATCGCGGCGGAGCAGGGGCGGGTGATTGATGCGGTATCGGACCCGATCGTGGCGACGGACGCGGGGGGCGTGATCCGGGTGGCGAACGCGGGGGCCGCGTTGTTCGCCGGGGCGACGGGTTCTGTGGTTGGACGGACGATCGACGAGTTGTTCTCGCAGAATGCGTTGCTGGCGCTGCACGCGGCGGCGTCTGCGGGCCGGTCGGTGCACGACCTTGTGACGATCCACCATCTGGATGGCAAGCGGACCTTCAACGCCTACGCGACGCCGATGGGTGAACCGGCTCTGGAGGGAGGGAAGCAGCCGGTCGTGCTGACGCTCCAGGACGTGACGGAGTTGGCGGCGGCGGTCCGGGTCCAGACAGACTTTGTCGCCAACGCCAGCCACGAGCTGCGTACGCCGCTGGCATCAATCCGTGCGGCCGCGGAAACCATCGAAACAGCCCACGACGATCCTCCGATGGTGGATCGCCTCACCGAGATGATCCGAACGAACTGCACGCGGCTCGAAGACCTGCTCCACGATCTCTTGGACCTGTCAAGGCTGCAGAGCGAAGACGTTCCCGTTGATCGCTCGATGGTCGAGCTCGACGTGCTTTTCGCCGACCTTCGTGACCTCTTCGGCTCATCCTTGGGCGAGCGTCAGCTCGCGCTGGCCTTTGAGCGTCCTCCCGAACTGGGCGCGCTGTTCACGGAGGCGAAGTCGGTCCGCCTGATACTGCGGAACCTGATCGAAAACTCCGCCAAGTTCGCGTACGAGGGAACCACGATCGCCGTCCGGGTGCAGCGACCCACTCCCGGCCTCGTCCGGTTCGAGGTGACGGACCGGGGCATCGGAATCCCGATTGGCGCGCAGGCGAGAATCTTCGACCGCTTCTACCAGGTGGACGGGTCCCGGTCGGGAACGGCGCCGCGTCGCGGCACGGGGCTGGGGCTCTCGATGGTGAAGCAGGCGGCGGTGCGGCTGGGGGGAGCGGTGGGGGTGGAGAGCGTCTGGAAAGAGGGCACGACGATGTTCGTGGAACTCCCGTTTGTTGAGGGGTAGCCGGGCCTTCTACGCTTGGGCATGGTGACTTCGATCAACACGACGTTTGTTCCCGCCAAGCTGGACGCGAGCGCCTTCGCTGCCGTCGAGCCGTTCATCCAGTCGCTGCTGAAGCGGCCGGTGGAGTCGGCGGCTGATCTTGAGCGGTGGCTGATCGATCGCGGCGAGCTGGAGGCGGCGTGTTCGGAAGTGAAGGCGGATCTCTACATCGCGATGACCTGCGACACCGAGAGCGAGAAGACGCAGAAGGCGTACGCGGAGTTCGTGGGTGAGGTCCAGCCGAAGCTGACGCCGGCGTTCTTCCAGCTCGATCGCCGGTACGTCGAGCTCTCGGCACGATTCCCGTTGGATGCAAATCGCTACGGAGTGCTGGATCGCGCGGTGCGGGCGAGCGTCGAGCTGTTCCGCGAGGAGAACGTGGCGATCGAGGCGGATCTCTCGCGCCTGAGCCAGCAGTACGACCAGATCGTGGGCTCGATGATGGTGACGTTTGAGGGCAGGGAACAGCCGCTGCCGCAGATGGCGCGGTATCAGGAGCAGACGGACCGCGCGGTGCGTGAATCGGCGTGGCGCACGGTGAACGAGCGGCGGATCAAGGACGCGGCGGCGATCGAGGATATCTACGACCAGATGATCGGGCTGCGGCACAAGATCGCCGTGAACGCCGGGTCGAAGAACTTCGTGGAGCACGCGTTCAAGGAGATGCACCGCTTCGACTACACGCCGGACGATTGCCGGCGGTTTCACGACGGCGTGGCGGAGGCGGTGGTGCCGCTGGTGCGCGAGGTCGAGCGTCGGCGGGCGGCGGCCCTGAAGGTGGACAAGCTGCGGCCGTGGGACCTGGCGGTGGACGTGAAGGGCCGTGCACCACTGCGG
>JBEIUO010000659.1:0-2390 GCA_040374335.1 Phycisphaeraceae bacterium | reverse complement strand
TGGGTACTTCCTCGGCCGCGGGTACTTCCGGGACAACGTGGGCATCGGCACCACAACCCCGAGCTATCCGCTTGAGGTCACCGGCAGCACGACGACCGCGACGCTGCGGTCGGCCAACACTTCGACGACCGGCTCGACGGTCGGTGTGCAGGGCGACGTGAGCTCGACGGAAGGCGTCGGCGTTCGCGGCAACGCGTCCGCGACGACGGGGACCCCGATCGGCGTGTACGGCACGACCCCGTCCACCTCGGGCGTGGGCGTGAGCGGGTTTGCGAACTCGACCACCGGCTTCTCGCGCGGCGTGGAGGGGTACTCCACCAGCGCCGGTGGTGCAGGTGTTTATGGCATTTCAGACTCGGCGACCGGGGCCTGCAACGGCGTGTTCGGTACGGCCACGACCACAGAGTCCGGCGCTGGCGTGCGCGGCGAGACGAGCGCCACCACCGGGACCGCCTACGGCGTGCTCGGCGTGGCACCGGGCGGAGCGGGCGTCAACGTGTTTGCTCTTTACGCGCAGGGCAACACCGGCGCGACGGGTACGAAGAGCTTCCAGATCGATCACCCCCTCGATCCCGCGAACAAGATCCTCAACCATTTCTCGGCTGAGGGCCCCGAGCCTTACCTGATGTATCGCGGCAACGTCGAGCTGGATGGCCAGGGCGAGGCTGTTGTGCAGTTGCCTGCTTACTTCGATGCGATCAATCGCGACGTGCACTACCAGCTCACCCCAATCGGTGCGCCGGCGCTGCTGTACATCGCGGAGAAGGTGAACAACAACCAGTTCAAGATCGCCGGCGGCCAGCCCGGGATGGAGGTCTCCTGGATGGTGACGGGCATCCGCAGCGATGCCCACTGCACCACGTTCCCCATGCCCACGGAGCTCGAGAAGCCCGCTTCGATGCGGGGCAAGTACCTCGACCCGGCCGCTCATGGCCAGCCGAAGGACGCGGGCGTGGCGTCCCAGCCGCGAGTGGCTCCCCGGGTTCCGGCGGCTGTGAAGCCGGTGGTTCCGGCGGCCAACCGGCCGGCGACGACCCCGGTGCCGGCGGTGCCGCAGCCGACCCCGGCGTCCCCCTCGGCGATGCGCTGATCGGCGACAGCTGGACTTTGGTTCAATAACACGCCCGCCCGCCGCAAAGGCGGGCGGGTTTGCTTTTGGACGGTATGAGCGGGGAAACCGGGTGCAACTCGGGGGCGGGGGGCTCGTATGGAAGGGAGAAGGGGGGTATCCGCGAGGACGTTCTGCGCGCGGATCGCATACGCTGATGCTCGACCAATGGGAGCTCGACATGCGGGAAGCCACGAAGCGCCGTGCGTTTACAATGATTGAGTTGATGATCGTGGTGGGGGTGATCGCCATTTTGGCGTCGCTGACGCTGCTCATCGGCAAGCGGATGGTGGACAACGGGCGTCGCCAGGCGACGGAGGACGTGCTGCACACGCTGGACATGGCGCTGCAGGCGTACTCATCCGACGGGAAGGTGGACGGCCGAATCCCGACGTACATGACGGTCGCGGGCACGGCGTGGCCCATGTCGGACGTACGGGACATGACGAACGCGATTTCGGCGGCGGATGCCGCGAGGTTTGGGGTGAAGCCGGGGAATCAGATGATCAACAGCGTGGGGCTGTTCATCGCGATGGTACAGGCGAGCGACAACGAGGCGGCGAAGGCGGAGCCTGGGCACCTTCCGTCGAAGTTCACGGGGCTTTATGATCCGGACGGGGACCGCGCGGACTCGCAGCCGGAGTTGATGACGGCGTTCGACGCGTGGGGGAAGCCGATCCGGATGGTGCATCCGGCGTTGGACGGGATTCAGAAGCTCAACAACGGGTTTTTGCAGGCGGCCCC
The DNA here is from genome assembly GCA_040374335.1 of Phycisphaeraceae bacterium. Classification (GTDB taxonomy): domain Bacteria; phylum Planctomycetota; class Phycisphaerae; order Phycisphaerales; family UBA1924; genus JBEIUO01. The sequence continues at coordinate 538 of JBEIUO010000659.1, read as the reverse complement.
GACGGCGACGTGGGGCACGCAGCAGATCCGGCGGGACTTTGGGTGGTCGCCTACATCGCCGGTGAACGCGCAGGAGGTGGGTGATTCGGACGCTGGGCAGTGTGAGGGCGCGACGCCGTACTTCTATTCACTGGGCGAGGACGAGGGAGCGGGTTACGACGCGGGGATCGCCTCGCCGTCTCCGGATGCACGCCCGGCGGTGGACTACGACGCGGACAACGTGTACACGCGGAAGCCGAAACTGCCCAACGCCCGGAAGACCGCGAACCAGTGATCGGGTCGGGGGGGGGAATCGGGCAGCGACTGGCCCGGGGGTGGTGTGACGGCTATAGTTGCCAGTACGCCGGGGTGTAGCGCAGCTTGGTAGCGCGTTTCGTTCGGGACGAAAAGGTCGTAGGTTCAAATCCTATCACCCCGACTTGTTGCAGAGTAAAGCCCTTCGATGAGCACATCGAAGGGCTTTTCGTTTCTGGATAGGGGTTTGAGCTTCTGCGGACTGGTTCAATCAATGTCTGCCGATCGGCGGAAAACGGCCTCT
>JBEIUO010000692.1:0-2259 GCA_040374335.1 Phycisphaeraceae bacterium | reverse complement strand
TCAGTTCCACCGTGATGAGGAGGAAGATGAGGATCGGGCGGAAGTGCGTGTCGTTGGTGAAGAACGAGAGGTGGCCGAAGCAGACCCCGAAGAAGGAGAACCCCAGCACCCCGAGGGCGACCCGCTGGATGTACCCCTTCGGCGTGTCCTGGAGGATCGGAGCGGCGGCGAGGAGGACTCTCCTTCTTCGGGGTCTGCTTCGGCCACCTCTCGTTCTTCACCAACGACACGCACTTCCGCCCGATCCTCATCTTCCTCCTCATCACGGTGGAACTGAACGACGTCTTCGCGTACTGCTCCGGCAAGCTTTTCGGCAAACGCAAGCTCGCGCCAAACACAAGCCCCAAGAAGACCATCGGCGGTGCCCTCGGCGCACTCGTGCTCACAACGACCCTCTCCGCGTTCCTGGCCCACGCCGTCTTCCGCGGCACGCCCGTCGACCAGCCCCTTCGCCTCCTTTTCATCGGACTCATCGTCAGCATCGGCGGCCAGTTTGGCGACCTCGTAATGTCGTCGATCAAGCGCGACGTAGGCATCAAGGACCTGGGCGCACTCATCCCGGGGCACGGCGGCATCCTCGACCGATTCGATTCGCTGATCCTCGTCGCCCCCGCGGTGTTCCACGTCGTCCGACTGTTCAACGGGGTTGATCCCGCGCAGACGATCCGGATCTTCACCCACTGAAAGGAAGCCCCACCGTGTCATCCCGCTGGGATTTCGAGCCTGCCAAGGACCTGGGGATGGACCCGCTCCGCCGCATGCGCCACGAGCGCCGCGAGGCCGGGTTGCTGGAGTACATCACGCAGTTCGGTGCGCGGTGCGCGGTGCGGTCGTACATGGCACTCTGGCACCGCGCCGCGGTCGAGAACGCCCATCACGTCCCCCAGAGTACGCCCTTCGTGTTCTGCGCCAACCACACCAGCCACCTCGACTCGGTCGTCCTCGGCAGCGTGCTCCCGTGGCGAGTGCGTCGCAACACCTTCCCACTCGCCGCGGGCGACGTGTTCTTCGAAACGCCGGTGCTGACGACACTCGCGGCGTTCTGCATCAACGCGCTACCGATGTGGCGGAAGAACGTGGGGCGACACGCGCTGGATGCGCTACGGTCGCGCATCGTGGAAGAACGGTGCGCGTACATCCTCTTCCCCGAGGGCAAGCGCAGCGAAGACGGCACCCTCCTGCCGTTCAAGGCCGGTGTAGGCATGATGATCGCCGGGACCGACATCCCCGTGGTCCCCGCGTACATCCACGGGGCCCACGCGGCAATGCCCCGAACGGCGACGCTCCCCCGCCCGAAGAAGCTCCGCGTGACGATCGGAGCTCCGCTGCACTTCCGCGACACCACCAACGACGCCGACGGCTGGCGCACGATCGCCGCGAAAGTGCGTGACGCGGTGCGGGAGTTGGGTGGGGTGAAAGAATAGTCGGTCTCAGGAGCACCACACCCTCTGGCCGCCAGTTGGCGGCACCAACGGCGCCACATGCGCAAGCCCGGGCCGAGAGGCCCGGGCGCGCGTGCGGAAGCACAACCACACAGCCCGCCGCACAACCGCACCGAGCCCTGGAAGGGCGGCACACCACATGTCGCCCCGGCACCCACGCGATCAACCCCCCAGGCCTCGCAGCCTGGGCTTGCATCGGTGTCGCCTTCGGCGCCGTGAAAACCCACCGACCGCGAGTTGGCGGCACCGAAGGTGCAACATGCGCAAGCCCGGGGTGGGAGCCCGGGTGGGCGTGCGGAAGCACGACCACACAACCCGCCGCGCAACCGCACCGAGCCCTGCAGGAGCGGCACACCACGTGTCGCCCCGGCACCCACGCGATCAACCCCCCAGGCCTCGCAGCCTGGGCTTGCATCGGTGTCGCCTTCGGCGCCGCGAAAACCCACCGACCGCCAGTTGGCGGCACCGAAGGTGCCACATGCGCAAGCCCTGGGTGGGCGCCCCGGGTAGGCGTGCGGACGCACAGAGGCCCACCTCCACACAACCCCATACGTCACCCGTTCAGGGCTCCGATTTGCGCGTGCCGATGGACGTTCAACATCCACCCCACCACCCAGGCCTCGCGGCCTGGGCTTGCATATGGCCAGCCTTCGGCGCAGCAAGCTTGTGTCGCTTGCGATCCGTCAATCCCAGACGTATTTCTCGTCGTACTCCACGCCATGTCGGCGCAGCATTTCGCGATACTCGTCCTGGACTGAACGGGCACGGTGATGTTCGCGCTGAACATCGATGTACGTGCGCACCTCTCCGACGTTCG
>JBEIUO010000511.1:0-3033 GCA_040374335.1 Phycisphaeraceae bacterium | reverse complement strand
CTCGTCGACCGCACCACGCTGAACATGCAAACGCATGCCGTACTCAAGCCCCGATCGATGGTGAATCGGGTGGAATCGGCCGCCACAAGGACATTTCCGTGGTACACTCTCGCTCAGTAGCCCACCGTGGTCATGGGCGAAGAGTCAACCGGGAAACCGGTAAGGAGGAGAGATCCAATGTCCCCGTTCCGCACGCGCGCCGCCGCCGTTCTTGTCGCTACCCTCGTCGCTGGCGCCGGACACGCCCAGGAGATCAGCATCTCCCGGCTGTTCCGTCCCGCCGAGTTTGGGCTCCCCGCCAGCGGGCTCGAAGTCCATCTCGCGGCGGCGGGCGACGGTACCGTTGCGTTCAGCGGGAGCGGCGGGGGCGCGTCGGGAAGCCTCGTCCAGTTTTCCGACGGGTTCCGGTTCTTCAACAACTTCGGTTCACACACGGTTCTGGACGTGAAGGCAGCGGAGGGGGTGGGCGGGTTTATGGTGGCCGGAGCGGAGGGCCTGAAGTTCGTGTCGGTAGGCGTGACGGTGAGCGGGATGGCGATCAACGAGAAGCGACAGCGTCAGCCGGGCGCCAAGACTCACCGCACCAGCAACGGCAGCCAGATCGTGACTTTCGCAAGCGTCGAGACCGAAGGCGTTACGGCCACCCGCTTTGTGCAGAGCGATCAGACTGGCGGCAATCCGCAGCCGCTCGGTGCTTCGATCGAGAGCTTACCCGGCGTCTCCCGGGTGGTCGGATTTGGGGAGCGGCCGCAGATTGCTGCACGCGACTGGGACGGCGATGGGACCGCGGACCGTCTCGCGATTCCTGTCACTATCGAGACACCAAGCGGCACGTCGGAGCAGTCGATCGTCGTTGTGGACGCTTCCGCGTCCGGCAGCGCCGCCGACCCCGTACGGCTCTACGGACGGTCTTCGAACTTGCTTTACCAGACGATCCGCGATGTCGTGGTCGGCCCCGATGCGCTCGCGTTCACTGGTACCACTGATGGCGGGGCACAGGTCCTTGCGCAAGCGACTCTCGATCCGGCTTCGGGAGCGGTTCTCGGGGTCGAGTCGCTGCTGCTTCCGAATACCGGCATCGATGCTCCGTACCGGCTGGCCAGTCTCGGTGAGTTTGGGGCGATCCTCATAAGCCCCGAGTCCCAGCAGATCTCTCGGTTGGGAGCGAGTGCGACCGGCGGCTTGAACATGTCGGATCAGGCACTCGCCCATCTACTCGGAGTCGGAGATGTGCTGGATGGGTTCACCATCACCCGCCTGCACGTCGATCCCTCCGCCGTGACCCTCACGGGCGACATTACGTTCTACGCGGAGCTGTCGGACGGCACCTCGGGCGTCTACCGGATGAGCAATGTCCCCGCCCCGAGTACGGCCCTCGCCGTTGCCTGTGGCTTGTTGGTCGCTCAACGTCGTCGCAGGAGATAGCCCGCCGCGGCCTCGAGGGCGCTGTACCGCAGCCGGCTTGGTTGTCCTGGCTTTCGAGGTCGGCGTGCTCTGGCCAAAAAGAAACCGGGCGAAAGGTTCGCCCGGTTGGGTGTAAGGTGTTGATGTTCTTTGTTTGATCTGAGATTTGAAATCTCAAATCTCAAATCTCAAAGTTCAGATGTTTAATAGCGGTAGTGGTCGGCCTTGTAGGGGCCGTCCTGGGAGATACCGAGGTAGTCGGCTTGGCTCTTGGAGAGGCGGGTGAGCTTGGCGCCGATCTTGTCGAGGTGGAGGCGGGCGACTTCTTCGTCGAGCTTCTTGGGGAGGATGTAGACCTGGCCGGGCTCGTACTTCTGGCCGGAGAGCGTGGGCTTGCCGGTGGCGTTGAAGTAAAGGTCGAGCTGGGCCATGACCTGGTTGGTGAAGGATGCGCTCATGACGAAGCTGGGGTGGCCGGTGGCGCAGCCGAGGTTCATGAGGCGGCCCTCGGCGAGGATGATGACGCCATGTCCGTCGGGGAACACGAAGCGGTCCACCTGGGGCTTGATGTTGTGGCGGCGGACGTTCTTGTCCTTCGCGAGGCCGGCCATGTCGATCTCGTTATCGAAGTGACCGATGTTGGCGACGATGGCCTTGTCCTTCATGCGGCGCATGTGGTCGGTGGTGATGATGTCCTTATTGCCGGTGGCGGTGATGAAGATGTCGGCGATCTCGAGCATGTTCTCGAGCGTGTTGACTTCGTAGCCTTCCATGCAGGCCTGGAGGGCGCAGATGGGGTCGATCTCGGTGATGACGACGCGGCAGCCCTGGCCCCGGAGGGACTGAGCGGAGCCCTTGCCGACGTCGCCGTACCCGCAGACGACGGCGACCTTGCCGCCGAGCATGACGTCGGTCGCGCGGTTGAGGCCGTCGACGAGGGAGTGGCGGCAGCCGTAGAGGTTGTCGAACTTGCTCTTGGTGGCGCTGTCGTTGACGTTGATGCAGGGGAAGAGGAGCTTGCCGGCCTTCTGCATCTCGTAGAGGCGGTGGACGCCGGTGGTGGTTTCCTCGGAGACGCCCTTGATGGCCTTGGCCATGTCGGTGACGCGCTTGGGGTTCTCGGCGATGGAGTTGCGGATGGTGTCGAGGATGACGCCCCATTCCTCGGGGTCGTTCTTGGCGTTGAAGTTGGGGACCTTGCCGGCCTTCTCGAACTCGACGCCCTTGTGGACGAGGAGGGTGAGGTCGCCGCCGTCGTCGAGGATCATGTTGGGGCCGGTGCCGTCGGGCCACTGGATGGTCTGCTCGGTGCACCACCAGTATTCCTCGAGGGTTTCGCCCTTCCACGCGAAGACGGGCGTGCCCTTGGGGTTCTCGACGGTTCCGCCGGACTCGGTGCGACCGACGACGACTGCCGCGGCGGCGGAGTCCTGGGTGGAGAAGATGTTGCAGGAGCACCAGCGGACGTCGGCGCCGAGGTCGACGAGGGTTTCGATGAGGACGGCGGTCTGGACGGTCATGTGGAGGCTGCCGGCGACCTTGGCGCCCTTGAGGGGCTTCTTGCCGGCGTAGTGCTCGCGGAGGGCCATGAGGCCGGGCATTTCCTGCTCGGCGAGGCGGATTTCGTCG
>JBEIUO010000335.1:0-4057 GCA_040374335.1 Phycisphaeraceae bacterium | reverse complement strand
CTCAAACGCCGCCACAAGGTCCGCCAGCCGCGCCGACTCCGCCGGCCGCGCGCCCAGCTTGAACTCCGTCCAGTCCCGCTGCTTCAGCACCGGGTTCTGCGCCGTCGGCACCGGCGGCGGCGTCACCGTCGTGATCGTCAGGTTCTTGTGCGTAATCGCCACCGGGCTGATCGTCACATCGCCCGTGATGATGATCGCCCCCGTCCGCGGGTTCATGATCACCTGCGCCGGCAGGTCCAGCAACGCGTTGTTCACGTCCGCCGACAGCACGTCCGCAAGAAACCCCGCCTTGTCCGCCCGCTCCGATTCCGGGATCACCACCCGGATCGTCCGCGAGTCCACCGCCGTCGCCACCGCAGGCCCCTGCGGCTGCGCCTTCGCGTTGATCGCCGACGCAATCTGACTCGCGGACGCCCACCCCGCGTACGGGGCTTCGATAATCAGGTTGAACTCCGATTCCACCGGCGCCATCTGGATGTCCTTCACGATCCGCGCGCCCTTCCGCACCCGCGCCGTCGTCGGACTCGCCGCGCTCTCGATCTCGATCATCCCCTCCGCGATCGCGTACACCTCGCTGTCCCGAAACGGCCCCCGCAGCGGCGCCAGGTACAACTGGCCCCCCGCCAGACTCGACGCGCTGTTCACCACCGAAACGTGCACGTCCAGCGTGTCGTCCCCCAACGCCCCCGACGACGGCACCCGACACGTCACGAACACCAACGCACACGACTTCGCGTTCTTCAGTTCAATCGGCGACGAAACCGCGTTGCCGTTGTTCTCAAGCGCCATCGCGAGCGGCCGCGCCATCGCCAGCTCTTTGCCCGAATCCCCCGTCCCGTTCAACCCCACAACCAGCCCCACCCCACGCAGCACCGACTCCCCCTGCCCCTCCATCCGTACCAGTTCCTTCACCGTCGTCGCCAACGCCGGAACAGCCAGAACCAGACACGCCGCGGCAGCAATTGCTCTCAGTACCATGCCCCTCCCACCGCGAACCGCGTGCCGCTTTCCCCCGCCCCAGCCAATCCCCGCGCGCACAAAAACAGGCCCCCGCCCGGGAGCCTGTCCGCTTCACCACCTCGCCACCCGACTAGAAGTTGAACACCGTGTCAAACACCCGGCTCAGCAGCCCCTTCTCGGCCGCGTCCTTCACCTGGCCCTCGTTCTTCACCGAGAGCACCATGTCCGCGAGCTGGTTCGACATCACCGTGTTCTGTGCCGTCACATCCTCTCGCCGGCACTCGCCCGACAGCACCAGCATCTGCACCTCTTCGTCCTTCTCAATCGTCCGACGCGCCTCGAGCACGAGCACCCCATTGGGCTTCACGTCGATCACCGTCGCCGTGATCCTGTCCGTAAACCGGTCGCTCCGCTCGTACTTCCCGTCCCCCTTGAACTTGTTCCCCGCGCTCGCGTCCACCCCCGTGATCGGGCTGCCGTCGTCGGTTTCGAGCTGTCCCTGAAGCAGGGCGATGATGTCCGGCAACTGCCGCACCCCGCCCTTGAGCGAGACATCCTTCTTCGTGTCAACCTTCTGGTTTGCGCTCTGCTTGCTCACCTCGGAGATCAGGATGGTCACCTTGTCGTGCAACTGAAACGACTTGGGCCTCGGCGCTTCGATCAGGAGCAGGCTCATGCTGCGCAGCGGGGCCTGCGGATCCGCCTCGCCCAGGCTGTTGACTTGCGGCTTGGGCTCCTGCCGAAACAGGCTCTGCCCAAACGCCTCCTGCCCCGCCATTCCCACCGCGGCAATCACCGCCAGCACTTCACGCGTCATCGCACACGCTCCTCTCCGCCAATTACTACCGCACCACCATCACCGCGCGACCCGCGCCGCTCACCCGCGCCAGAAACGTCTTCTTCGAGTTCATCGATTGAAACCGGATCGTCTGCCCCTCCCGCGCGCCCTCCATCGCCCGCGCCTGGGCCTGAACCACGATCCCCCCGCTCAGGCAGTCCACCTGGCAGATGTCCCCCTTCGCGATTACCTCCGGCGTCCGTACCATCCGCGATTCGATCACCGCGCCCGCCTCGATCCGCGCAATCGCGTTCGCGCCCACCGTCTCCTCGTACACCGCGGGCTTGAAATCCGGCGTCATCCACCGCGTATCCAGGCTCAGCCCCGCGCCCTCCACCGGCGCACCCCTCGCAATCGGAGCACTCGCGATCAACACATCGCGCAGGATCTCAACCCCAACCCGTACGGTCCCCGAGCGATCGAGCGCCTCGCCCGAATACACCCGAATCATCACCGGGATCCGCTTCCCAGCCGCCGCGGGCTGCACCGTCACCGTTCGCCCCTCCGTCACGCCGTCAAGCAGCGCATCGTGCCCCGACTCGAACGTCAACCGAACCCGGTCCGCATCTACTTGATACAGGTCCGCGAGCTTCTGCGCGACCGCCGAACGAACGTCCGCTTTCGCGAGCGCGGCGGCGTTCACCGCCACCGGCTCCATCACCGCGTCCGCCTCCGACGCGGCGCTCGCCGCCTCCGCGACCGGCGCGCCCACACCCTGAACCTTGCACGGCACCCCACTCAGCAACACCGAGCCCAGATTCACGTTGTTCTTCTTCAGCACGTCGCGAACAAACGCCACATCGATCGTCGAAGGCACCCCCGCCGCGTCCTTCTCCACCAGCACCAGCGCGCCCAGCATCGCGGCATTGTCGCCCGAGATCTTGGCGACGTCCGCGAGCCGTATCGCCGCGGCACCGTCGTGCCTCAGCGTGGGCAGCATGCGAATAGCATCCTGCGCCGCCGCGATTCCCGCCGCCAGCACACCGACCATCGCAGCAAGCACTCGGATCTTCACGGCGAACTCCCTTCACGGTTAGCGGCGGAGCTGGGCGACGCTGCGGAGCGACTCGTCGGCCGCGCGGATGGACTGGCTGTTCATTTCAAAGGCCCGCTGCGTTCTGATCAGCTCGATGAGCTCCCGCGTCGGATCGACGTTGGACGACTCCAAGAATCCCGACTTGATCGTCCCGCGCTTGTCCTCGCCCGCGTTCCCGCTGTTGGCTGGGCCGGATGCAACCGTCTCGACGAAGATGTTCTCGCCAACCTGCTTCAGCCCGTGCGGGTTGATGAACGTCGCAAGCGTGAGCTGCCCCGCCTCCTGCTGCTCCGGGTTCCCCGACTCCGTGTAGAACACGCGACCGTCCGCGCCGATCGTCACCGCCTCGGCCGTATCCGGAATGCTGATCGTGGGCTCCAGCCGGCGCCCCTGATCGTTCGCCAGCACCAGTTCGCCGTCCGCGTTCAGCGTGAAGTTCCCCGCCCGCGTGTACGCCTTGCCACCGTTGCCGACCGTGTCCTCGACCTGCACCTCGAAGAACCCCTCCCCCTCGACCATGCAGTCGAGCGGGTTCCCCGTCCGGAACGCGGCACCAGACGTGAAGTCCAGCTGAGTGCCCGAGACCTTCACGCCCAGCCCGACATACAGGCCCGTCGGCCGCTGGTCCTCGTTCGCGTTCCGCGTCCCGGCCTGCTCCTTCTCGATGTACAGCAGATCCTGGAAGTTCACGCGGCTTGACTTGTACCCGTGCGTGTTGACGTTGGCGAGGTTGTGCGCGGTCACGTCCAGCGCGGTGTTGAGGGCCGAAAGGGCCGAGGCAGAGGACTGAAGTGCGTTGATCGCCATGTCGTGTTATCCATCCCGTCGCCGTTCGGGCGCGCGCCGGGTCCAGTGGGTCTCTATCGCAACCGTCATGCCGAGCGGCCGAGGCTCTGGATCGCGCGTTCGAGCAGCCGATCGTGCTGCTGGATGAGGGCAACGTTGGCGTCGACGTCCCGCGCGGCACTGGTGACGCTCATCAACGCCTTCACCTCGTCCACCCCGGACTCCTCGACCTGCGCCTGGTTCACCTGCCCCATCCCCGCCGTCTTGCGCTTGAGTTGGTCCGGACTGGGCTTGAACAGGCTCCCGCCCTTCCGCTCTAGGGTGTCTCGCTCTGGCACATCCACGATTGCCAGGCGGCCGACCGCGACCCCGTTCTGCCGGATCGTCCCGTCCCCGTCGATGAGAACCTTGCCGCGTTCGGCGATTTCGATCGGCCT
>JBEIUO010000071.1:0-8069 GCA_040374335.1 Phycisphaeraceae bacterium | reverse complement strand
TCCCTCGGACCCGCCCAACCCCACCCGATGGCCGATGTGATGGGACGGGAACATCACAAGCGCGCTGGAACCCGTCACAGTCGGCGTGTCGATCGGAGCGGCGTCGGCCGCGTTGGACCCGCGGAAGATGGCGTTGAGCGTCTCGCTGGCCGTGTCTGCCGAAATCTCTCGAAGGTCGCGGAGGGCCCGCGTGAACATCTCGGCGTCTGCCTTCACGATAGGGTCGGACATCGTCCAGCGTTTCAAGACGCCGCTGTTCTCGAGCTTGTCGTATGCGGGCTCGCCCTTTGCGGGGTCACGAATGATGTGGTTGCCAACAACCGCGCCGCCTGCGGCATTGAGCCGCTTGTCGAAGTTGGCCGACGAGATCGGCGTGGCGGTCCCGGCTGCGTTGACGCGGTACAGGAACGGGCTACCGGACTGGCCGACCCAGATGGTCTTCGCGTATTCCTTGCTGTTCGCGGCCATCCGCATGTGTTCCGGGTCCGTGAGCCACAGCGTCCAGTTGTTCGAGATCTCGCGGAGGAACTCCAGGAGGCTCTCGGTCTTCCCGTCGAGCGTAGACGTGTGCCGCTTGAAGGAGCAGACGGGCGCACCGAGCCGATAGATGCGGGCGTAGTACCCGTCCGGAGACACCCAGATCACGTTCAGGATACCGAGGTCGGCCCAGCCAGGGGGCGTGTAGAGGTTGAACGGCTGGGGGAACTGCTTGAACCCTCGGATTCCGGGGCTACAATCCAGCGTGCTGGGGGCCGGAACCCGCGCACCCTTCGACGGAGAACCGGCGATGATCTTGGTCATGTCCGTCAGCGTGAGGCGGCTGCGCAGCGTGTGATCCTTCCCGTAGTCGATCGTCCCCAAACCGCGCCGGACGAGTTCGCTATCCTCGATGGGGTACAGCGGGAACCCTTCGTAGTCGAGGAGGGCAGCGACGCGGGTGCGGAGCATCGTGCGCCGATCGTCTTGCGACGCGGTCGGGGTCCCCGGCAGCGCGCGACCCGCGAAGAACTGCGTCAGCCTCGCATTCACGAGGCTCCTTTCTTCTGCAGCGGCTTGTGTGTTGCCGCCGGCCTGCGACCCGATAACGGAGCGAAGTGCAGCAGCCGCTGTCTCGTAGTCCGCCTTGGCGGCCAGGAGGTCCGCTTTCGTAGCCGTCTGCTTCTGGAACTCCTTGATAAACGTGCCGTAGGTGCTTTCTGCGGCCTTCCGCGCGGCCTCAATGCGCGCCACAGAGGGCGCGACCTGCGCCATCAGGTCGTACCGGGCCAGCAACGTGTGACCTTCGGGAGTGAGTACGAGGCCCGTGCCAGGGACGACTACAGGAGAGATGGGTTCCTTCGTGCTCAGGGCGAGGATGCGGGAAGCCCCCGGAAGCGGCGCGCGGCTGTAGTCGTAGTTCCGGACGCGTTCGATCAGTCCGCTCACGTAGTCGATATCGTCCTTGATCCCCGCAGTCAGCCCGCGCAGTGCGGCAGTCTCGTTCTGCAAGAGGCTGCGTTCGCGGCCGATATCAGCAAGCACCATCGCGTACGCTTGCGCCACGGGGCCTGCGACAAGGCCGAGCGCCAGGATCTCTGAACTCGTCTCTTCGAAGGGGGCGATGGTTCCATGTACAGCGGAACTGGACGGGGGCTTGCGGCGGCGGAGATTTGTCCTGTAGAAAGGCCCGCAGAGCAAAGTGAACTGAGCCATCCACATGGTGGGGGCGTGACGCGTCGTCGTGAATTTGGGCGGGTGCTGAATCTGGCCGCGAATGAAGGCGCTGCGCGTCTCGGAGGCGAGGGCCGCCACCAGATCTTGGATGTCGGCCGCGCCCACCGTAGCTTTGCTTGCTTCCAGATCCTTGATGCGATCCGACAACAGGCTGTACGCGATGGTCACGGGTACATTGAACCGCTTCTGGAAGCTGTCGCTCTGCTCGGGGGTCAGCTTGTGGCCGGGACCTTCGGCGAGACTCTTGAGCGCCTGAACAAGTGTTCCGCTCTTGCCGTAGAAGCCTGTCAGATCCGCAGGAATCTCTCCCAGGGCGTCCGACATGGCCGAGCCTTCCGGGTTGCGGCGGAACCGGGCGAGCGGGCGTGCCAAGCGGTTCGCGAACAGCGAGCGCCGGGGGTTGTCGAGCGCGTCTGCAAAGGCCGCCTCGTAGTCGATGTCTTCATCCGAGTTGCCCGCGCTCGGGGCGGCTGTCTGGGGCGCGGACGCAGACTCGGGGATGTCCTTTTCGGCCAGCGCCTCGGCCATCATGTCATCGGCTGCGCGGTTGTCCACCCCCTGCGGCGCCTCGTCGCCGGAAGCGGCAGCGCGTGCCTTCAGCTGCTGCTTCAGCGTGCTGATCTGGAGCGGGCGAGATTCTGGAGAGAACTGCGCTTCGCGATCCTTGTAGGACTGGAGCGGAGACGCGGCCTGACCAACCGGAGTGACGATCGTATTGAGGACGTCGGCAGGAAGGCGCTTGATCGCCTCGCTGATCCGCGAGGTGCGCTGGCGATCGATGCCGATATAGCCGAAGGATTTCGCGAGGGCCGCGCCCCCGGAGCGGCTGCGCTGGAAGGAACCGAGTCCGGCGGACGTGCCGAACCCTCCGCGTGTACCCTGCTGCCCGACACCTGCGGAGAACGACCCGCGAGAAGCGGTCGATTGGCCTGCGCGTGCGGCCGCAACCGTCGTGGCCTCGGACATCTTGGAGGCTGCGCGGAGAGACCGGTCTGCTTTCCGCTGCTCGGCGCCCGCGGGTATCTCGCTCGGCACGTATCCGACGCGTTCTGCGTTCTTGAACCACGCAATCTCGCGCGCGAGGGTCGTCCCGGACTCGCCTACGCGAGCCGTCATGGACACCGTGTTCAGCAGGATTCGGAAGCTCGCTTGCGGAGAGCGGGTCAGCGGGTGTGCCGCGCGTTCTGCCACGATGAGGTATTCGTACATCGGATCGTCGGTGACCCGTGCGATACCCATGCGTTCCTTGCGGCGCATGATCTCTTCTTTCACCGCGCCGCCGTCCTCGCGCTCGGCGGGTCGAGTCATGGCGAGGATCTGGCGGGGCGTGAGCACTTCTCCCGGCTTCAACTCGCGGCCGATGATGCGCTTCACCAAGACCGGGTCTTCCGAGATGACGACAGCGAACTTCGCGATCGGGGAGCTGTTCAGGTGTGCAGGACGCGCGTTGACGGCTGCGATCTCGGCATCCTTGTCGGCGAGGAGTGCGCGGAGCACGTTCTTGTGCGCAGCGTTAGCCGCCGACTCGTGGTCGCGCTCCGTCGTCCCGAACATAGCGGCGCGCTGTGCAGCACGTGCGTGTTCCGCATCGTCCGGGAACGCCTCCCGCTCCTCTTTGTCCATGTCGCGGACCTTCAGGCGGAGTGCCTGATAGGCTGCGCTGAGATCCTGAACCTTGGCGGTGATCGTAGCGAAGACGTCGGCAAGCGACGCGGCCTTCTTCAGCGGGTCGGTCGTATCGGCGAGTTCGAACGTCTCGCGCTTCATCGTGATCTTTGCAGTCTCGACCGGTCGGATCTGCCACAGCCGGTACAGCTGAAGCCGCACGATTTCGGACAGCGGGACGGGTTTGCCCTCCTTCATGGCGGCCGGAAGAGACTGGCCGAGGTTGCGGAGGTAGGTCTGCGCGATGATCTCGTGGGCGGACGCATCTCCGCCTGCCGTGACCGGAACGTATCCACCCACCGCGACCTTCGGGATCTCGCGAGACAGGCGGTACAGGCTCATGTTGGTTGCGCCCAAAGCCCAACCCGCCAGCGGAGAACGCCCGCTCTTGTTGAGTTCGTCGGCGATCACCAGCCGCTCCCTGTCGCTGGGCTGCTTCGTTGCACCCAGGGTCCCGACCGCGTCAGGAGCCGATGTGCGCCCGAGTCCGCGGAACAACGCCCCGACTGACCCGACGACTTCGAGTGCGCCCGAGAGCGTCATCTGGCGGAAGGTCCCATCCAAGGCGGCGATAGGGGTCGCATAGTAGGTCTGGCCCGCGACGGGGAAGGACACGACAGCGGAGGGGATCGAAGCGAGCTGCCGCTTGGTGATCAGGAGCGTCATCGCGCCGGACGAAATCGCCTCCTGGTCCGCCTTGTTCAAGAAAGGCGCATCGATCGGGATAATACCCCGGGCCTTGGGGGGCGCCTTTTCGTCCGACGTAGTTCCGCTCGATGCGACGGGGGCTGCGACGCGCTTTCTGCTCACAGCCGCGATCTGTTCAGCAGTCACCGGAATCGTCAGGGCTTGGCCTTCGGTTACCGCGGCGCCAACCCGGATGCCGGGGTGGATAGGCAGTTGGCTTCCGTGGATCAGGATGCTGATGGACGCCTGTTCAGTGATAACGAGGTCGCGACGAAGCGCGAGGATCTTCGTCACCTTCGACTTCCCGTTCGGCAGCTCGACTGTATGCGGGCGCTCTTCGACTGGCCGGTCGTTCGCGTTGAGCAGGCGGCGAGAGACCTCCGGGGACACATCGCGGAGTCGGATGTCGGCGCGGAAGCTCCCCTTGCTGAACGCCTGTGCGAGCTCCGTCACGGTGCGGAGGGAAGCCTCCGTGATCGGGAGTGTGCGAAGATGCTCTTGAAGGGGTTTGATCGCCGCCGCGATCTTCTCTTTCTGGTACTCCAATTTCACGCGTGCTTCTGCACTGTCGTGGATGATCGCCTCGTCCTCTTTCGAGTTCTCGTACTCTGTCGAGACCGCATCCCACGCATCCCACGCATCGGCGTACGCATTCTGGGCGAGCGCGTGTTTGCGGTTCAGCAGTTGCCGCATCTGGGGGTCTGACCGGTCTTCGCTCTTCGCCGCAGCGACAGCTTCTGCGCCCTCGGTGCGGAGCGCGGCGTGGTCCAGCCCCGTCAGCTCCGCACTGAGCTTCGCCCACGCGATGATCTGCTTCAGGAGCCGCTGCTGATCGGCTGCAACCGCTTCAATCTGCTTCGCGTTCTCGGCGTACATCACCTCCCGGCTACGGAGCCGGGCCACGGCCTTTGCCTTCCCTTCGACGTCTGGTGCATTCGTGATCGCGTCTTGGAGTTCATCCAGCGGGATGAACCGCGTCTTCGCGTGCGCACACTCTTCCATGCGCTTGTTCGCCCCTTCGTACGCCGCCTCCAGGTTCCGAAGGCGCGGGCCGTATCCGTGTTGCGTTCCGGCAGCGCGATCGAGTTCGGTGGCCGCAGCGCGAAGACGGACGAGGTAGTCCTCCGACCGAGCGCGCAGTGCCTCGAAGCGGCTCACGGCTGAGCGGACGTCCTCGCGTGCCTGCTCGTCTTGCCCGAGTTCTGCCTTCATGGCCTTGAACGTGTTCGTATAGTGGCCGATGTCGAGCGTGAGTTCAACGAACGTGTTCACGGCGGCGCTTACAGCCCCCGTGATGTCGCGCTCGATGACGATCGGTGCCGTTGATCCGAGCTGCGGAACCTGCACCACGCGTCCCGAGAAGGGGGCCGTAACGGCCGTCGTGGCGATCGTTCGGGGGGCTGCGTCGGGGGCGTACAGGAACGGACGGGCGGCCGGGGTGAGGTACTGGGCGACGAAGTACAGCATGTCGCCCGCTGCAGGAGCGGCATCGGCTGCGGTGCGGAACGGTCCGGGGGTCGTGATGATGAGGGAGGTGTACGTGTTGTCGTTGATCCACGCGCCGAGCAGCTCGATCCGGTGCATGTAGGCGGAAGACGGCGGATGGCCATCGTCGTAGGCCTTTTGCGAGAAGGCCCGGCTTGTAGAGGCCGGCGCCTGAAAAGCGAAGTGATCCGTTCCGATCGAACCCGTCAGCCGGCCCTCGCCCACTGCGATGAAGCCGTACTTCTGGTTAGGACGCCGCTCTTCGATGTCCGCACGGATCGGGAGGGAGAGTGCGTTTGCGGCAGCGATCACGTCGTCGATCTGCGAAACGACGAGAATCGGTGTCACGGGGGCGCGAGGCGGCGGGTACGCCGGAATTCCGTGCTCCTTCAAGAGCTTCTTGACAGCATCGGGCTTCTGGCTCTGCACGGCTGCGACGAGTTCGAGGATGCGCTGCTCCTCAGCTTCCGGGTCGTGCTCACGCTTCTCGTTGCTCATACGCGCTCCCGATTTTGCTTGATGGCTGCCCGGATCTCGTCCAGCGCCAATGCGGATACGATGGAAGTTACGACCCCGATCGTGATGGCTGGCAACAGCTTATTCAGCTCAAGACCCCATGTCGAGGTCGTCGAGGTGCCCGGCGATCCTGCAGGGCCCTGGTCTCGCTGCTCGTCTATTTCGGTCGCAACCGCAGATGCGATGGACGCCGTGACCGCGTCTCCGAAGCCGCTCAACGCCCCGAGCTGATGCTTCGATGCGAGGTGGTGGGTCAGCCGTTTGCGTGCGGCGCGCACGACACCACTCATCGCGTGGAACTGAGCGGGGCCGGGGTTCTTCGCGTAGGCGCGTTGCATCGCCTCGCCCCACCGCTGCAAAGCATTCAGTGTCGGGGCACATGCGCCGCTCTTGTCCAAGCTTCGCGCCTCCTCTACCAACGCCTCGATCTTCAGCAGGTGCTTGCGGATGCAGTCCGGGCAGCGTCGATCCGGTTGCAGAAGGTGGTCTTCGAGCAGGAGCATCTGCTTCACCACATCGCGCAGGTTCAGCGCGGGAGTCAGCAGATCGCGTCGAATGGCGGGAGAAGCGGCCGAGGGGGGAAGCGCGTCCCCGAAGCGGCCCTTCGTGGTGCGAGCCGCAGGTGCGCGCCCCGACCCGCCCATCTCGGGCAGGAGCGAGTGGTCGCCGTCGATGACGTCCCAACCCAGCGGTACGTTCTGCACCGTCGGTTCGCAGAAGTACCATTCGGTCGGGTTGAAAGGGGGGGTGCCGACCGTGCAGTAGATGTGGGCCCAGTTGACCCCGACGGGCATCTGCATCCCTTCGATGTACCGCTTCTTCGCGTTCGTACCGCGCTGGCGTCCGGAAAGGACGAGCTTCCACTTCAGGTTGATCGCCTCGAAGAAGGCACACAGCAGGAGCGCCATGTCATCGCAGTCCCCGAGCTTCGCGCGGATCGTGAAGAGCGGGTCTTGCAGGCGTTCGCCCGGCTCGTTGATGTAGTAGACGTTCTTGGGGTTTTGCACCCACTTCAAGAGCGCAGCAGCCTGCCGCTTGTACTCACGAGGCTGCACGCCCGCAGCGCGGATGATGTCCACGGCTTGGGTGATGATGCGGGGATCGCGTCCCCGCTGCATCGCGATCGACCGAATCACCCGAAGCCGCTCGACGTCCGAAAGCGCACCCCAATTCGGGATGTGATGCAGCTTCGGCTGGGTCAACGGGATGGGGTTTGACTTGACCGGCAACTGGATAGGCGTTGGAGGGGCGGCAGACATCACCGCTAACGTAGCCTAACCGCCCCTCCGCTGCCTACCGAGGTGTGCTACGCCTTGGGGGCGGGTTTGGTGGCCGGCTCGGGGGCAGGTTCGGGGGCTCCGTTGTCCTCTTCGCCCTCGTCATCCCGTTCGCCGTCCTGGAGGACTTCGAGGGAAAGACCTGCGATATCCGCGATCTTGCGGACGGCGTCCTCCCCCTCCTGCTCCTCCAGCGAGATGTATCCCGTCGAGACGTGCTCCAGGAACTCGGGGGCTGCGGCCAGCGCGGCAGCGAACTGGGCGCTCACCTGCCGGGCCAGAAGCATCCGCTGGGTCGCGTCGTTGCGGGCCTCCGGGGGCCATTGGGACAGCGTGCCGTTGGTGATCATCTCCATCGTCTGGAGGATCGCCTGCCGATCGGGGTTCGGGCTGCGCGTGCGCAGAGTGACCTCCACCCACCCCGGCGGGAGCGGAGCCTCCTTGCCGTCGGTGTTTTCGTGTTCGTAAGCGCGTCCCGTGACGGCGCAGTCGAAGATGCTGAGAGAAGGCATGTTGGAGTCTCCTACTTCTTGTTCTTGAACGGGTTCTGGCGCCAATCGTACGTGGCGTAGAGATCGGGGAACAGGATGCTGGCCGGGCTGACGATCGTGTTGGTGAGGACGACTGCATCGTCTGCGAGCAGATCGGAGCAGGCCCTGAAGACGGCCCGCTGGAGCGAACCGCACGCGTTGATGTGCTTCAGTACATCAACGACATTCGGGTGGT
>JBEIUO010000105.1:0-7050 GCA_040374335.1 Phycisphaeraceae bacterium | reverse complement strand
GCGCGGGTGTGTCTGTGCGAGATCGACGACAAGCTGCGCGTGAAGAAGACCAAGGACCCCGACTACGACCCGCTGACAGGCACGGACGACGGGTACGTCAAGATGAAGATCGACCCGACGGGCGAGCACTACGGGTGGGCGCTCGAGAAGCCGCTGAAGGATGGGTTCAGCGAACGGACGGACCGCTTTGGCGCCGAGGTCAGCGTGTGCGCCGACCCGCAGGACGATACGACGCACTTCAACACCATCGCGCCGAGCCCATGGGAGCTGATCAAGCTCGACTGCGGGTACTGGGGCTCGTACTACCGAGACCGTACGGTCAAGGACCTGAACCAGAGCCGCGACTTCGGGATGATCGTCGGGCAGGACGTGTGGTTGTGCCGGTTTCACGCGGACGTCGACGACGAGTCGACGCTCGGGGCGCTGCACAAGCACATGGACACGCTCCCGCCCGATGCGCCGGGCCAGTCTTCGCCTGCGCGCAAGTTCATGGCGCTCTGCAAGGATCGGGGGTTCGCGGTGCAGTTGGTTTCGCACGCGGTCGCGCACGCGTCCGTGCTCACGGAGGGGCTCGACGATACCGTGCTGCGGATCCTGCTCCCTGACTTGCATCTGCCCGAGCGGTGGGCGGATGAGCCCGCGACCACGGATGATCCGTCGATCAACCAGGTTCGCTTTCTGCACCCCGATGACGAGGCCCGCGCCGCGCTGCAGTGGAGGCTTATCGCGCTCCAGCACACACCCGGTCGGCTGTGGGGGAACCCGCTGAGCGAGAGCGACCAGGCGCAACTGCAGTCGCACATCGAACGGCTGCTGGTTGATGTGGACTTCTCGGCGGTGTACGAGGCCGACGGCTTCAAGTTCAACCGACACCAGTTCCTTGCCGAACTCAGCTACGTCGAACGACGAATCCGGGCCGGCAGCGTTTGGTTCTACAAGCCCGCGGCCGGGTACGCACCGCTGAAAAGCGCGCGCGGGCAACTCGCGGCCGGGGCCGACGTCGGTCTCGCGACCAAGATTCTCACGGCGGCCGGCGGCGGTGCGGCGGCGGCTGCCGCGGCGGCGTACGGCATCGGCACATACCTGAAGGGCAACCACTACACGGGGTCTGCATCAACGGCGCAGTCAACGCCCGAGCCATCTCCGGCGATCGACATGCTGAACTTCCTCGGCGTGCTCCGCGATCTGAAGGAGAAGGGGACCAAGGTCGAGTTGTTTCAACTCGGAGACCTCTTCGAACTCTGGATGGGCCGGGAGTTCCTGTACTTTGACTGTCCGCCGACCGACAAGCCGCTCGAAGGGTTTGCGGGCGCGATCCTTACCGGATCCAAGTACTTCGTCCTCGACAAGTACCAAGTCCGCTCCGACGCGGGGTGGCGGTTCCCGGAAGACCCGGGTGTGCAGGGCTGCAAGCGATTCGCGTTCGACCCCGCCGACGAGGACCGCCTGAAGGTCCGGTACATGACCGGCAGCAACACGATGTACCGCTCGGCCGTTGATCGCAAGAAGTTCCACCGCGAAGCCGGCCGGGCGTGGACCGCGAACCGTCTCCATATGTCGTCCGGGCTCTCTGACCCCGAACTCGAGTCGCTGGGCGAGCGCGTGCTCGCCCGCGCCAAGCGCCTCCTCGACGACCGCATCGCGAACGTCGCGGCATTCTCCGGCCCGCTCACGCTAACGGCTTCCTCGTCTCGCTCATGGGCCGCCCTCAAGCTGCACCGGTCCTCCCTCGTGGAGGAGATCACGCTGCCGCCGAGTCGGGGCGGCGCCTCCACCGAGCTGCGGTGGTCCGAGGCCTTCCGGGTGCGCCGCACGGAGTACGCTTGGAACCGCGGGATTCTTCGCCTCCTCACCGACCTCAACGCGCAGTTCATCCACGGTAACCACGACGGGTACCGCTCCGACCCGCTCCTCTCATCGTCCTACGCCTCTCAGGAGGTGCTCTCGCTCCCGGGCCTCTGGCTCGAGCACATCCACCGGTTTGACGAGTACAACCGCGACGGTCGCGCCTTCGGTGCCGGTGTCACCAATCTGGTCTACTACTTCATGGACGACATGCTCACGCTCGACAAGGCGAAGGAACTCGTGCCGGGAAAGTGGTACCACAGCGCGGAACGGGAAGCCAATATTCCCGGTGCCGCCCAGTGGTTCCTCATCACCAACCTCGCCCACTTCCCCGCCAAGAAACGCCTCGAACGTCGCGGCATCCACGAGTCCCACATTCATCCCTTCGCTATCTCTGCTTGCGGTCATACCCACACGCCCGATCTCGTACGCGTGCAGTTCGTCCAGAAGTCTTCCTGAACCCGACCGCGAGAACCCATGACCGACGAACAACCCGAATCCCCCTCCCGAGTTCTGCTCATCCGTGCGTCAATCGACCTCGCCGAACAGCAGACGCCCACAGACCGCCCTTCCCGCTACGTCGGTGCATACGTTTCATTGCTCTACGCTCTCGCGCGTCCGGACGGCGATGCCACGATTTCCTTGCTCTCGGAGATTGAACTCGCCTCGGCTGATGCCGATCTGCTTGCCAACGGTGCCGAACGCAATCGATCAGAACTCGACACAGCGGCCCGTACCACTCGCCGTACGCGCAAGCTCGAGTTCGGGTCCGGCGGCGGGCTCCTCCTCGCGAGCGCAACACCCGCCGCGCCGGCCCACATGCCAAACCCCCACGCACCCGAACCTCTCCCTCTCCCGCTCCGCGCACTCCCCGCGCTCGCCCTCTTCCTGACCAGCCCCGGTCGTGTGCTTCTCGGGGAGGGCATCGCGGCATTTGACTGTGGCCTCGCCGCCACGCCGTTGGCCGCGACGATTAGTCCGCCTGATTCCACAACCTCCGCCTGCGGCTTTGTCTTCCAACTCGCCCTCACCTCCTCCTTCTCCCGCACCCCCCACCCCACCGGCCCGCTCCCCTTGAAGGCCTCCGGGGAGTACGACCTCCGCATCCTCGACCGCACCGACGCCACCCCCTCTCCCCTCCTGGCCCACAAGGTCTCCTTCAAGGCCACGTCTTACCCCGTCCTCCGCTGGGACGACGCCATCGCACTGGGCAACCCAGTCCCATAGCCCTGACGGGTACGCCAACTGCATTCCATCAGGATTCTCTCGTCGCCGTGGCCCCCGGGTGCCATTTCGCTCGCTGTTTGCATGGATCCAACCCACTTCAGACATCCGAGCACCATGCTCACCCTCATGCAGCTTTCTTCGAACAACTCCGCGACCCGTGGTATGCTCTCCCGCAGGCTGGGAGCTCGGGGGGTCGTATCCCCATCGCCCCACGGCTCGGAAGGGCAGGGGATGGACGAAAGCTGGCCGCCAAGCGGGAGTTTCCCGCAGGGGATTCCCCAACCGAGCCCGCGAGGCGAGGGTCTTCCCGCGGACCGGATGCTCCCCCTCGTTTACGAGGAACTCCGTCGCCTCGCCCAAGCCAAGATCAGCAACGAGCCCGCCGGCCTCACACTCCAACCCACCGCCCTCGTCCACGAGGCCTACCTCCGCATCGCCCACGAACACGGCGAAGGCTGGCGCGACCGGAACCACTTCTTCGCCGCCGCCGCGCTCGCCATGCGCCGCATCCTGATCGAACGCGCCCGCCGCAAGGGGGCACAAGTCCGGCGCGACGCCGCTCGTCGCGATCTCGACGCCGCGCGTGACGTCGAAGACGTCGACCTCCTCGCGCTCGACGACGCCCTCGTGCGCCTCGGCGCCACCGTCGACTCCCGTCTGGTCGAAGTCGTCCAACTCCGATTCTTCGCCGGCCTCTCCGTCGAACAAACCGCCGAGGTCATGGGCGTTTCCCCCCGCACCATCAAGCGAGACTGGAACTTCGCCCGCGCGTGGCTCCTCCGCGAAATGGGCGACTCCTCCTCCATCGGAGCTTCCTCCGCGTGACAGGCTCCCGCTGGACCAGCGTCCGCGAGCTCTTCGAGCGAGCCTCCGAGCTCCCCAGCGAACACCGCGCCCAGTTCCTCTCGAACGCCTGCGACGACACCCGCACCCGCCGCGAAGTCGAGTCCCTCCTCAACTGCATCGACGACGCGCCGGAGTTCATGAGCCGCCCGGCCGGCAACATCACCGACGTCGTCACCAGCGTGGGTCGTGGCGGTGAAGACGCTCTCGTCGGCCACACCCTCGGCAAGTACCACGTCGAATCCGTCCTCGGCGCAGGCGGCATGGGCGTCGTCTACAAAGCCCTCCAGGACAACCCCCGCCGCACCGTCGCCATCAAAGTCATCCGCTCCTGGATGCCCGCCCGCGAGCTCCAACGCCGCTTCCGCTACGAAGCCGCGGCACTCGGCCGCCTCAAGCACCCCGGCATCGCCCAGGTCTTCGAGGCCTCCGCCGCGCCCGGTCCCGATGGTCGCGAAATCCCCTTTCTCGCGATGGAGTACGTGCTCGGCCGCCCGCTCCTGCTCCACGCCTCCCACGAGCGTCTCTCACTCTCCGCCCGCCTCGAACTCTTCGCCTCCGTCTGCGACGCCGTCCAACACGCGCACGAGCGCGGCGTCATCCACCGCGACCTCAAGCCCCAGAACGTCCTCGTCGAAGACGCCGGAACCACCGCCCTCTCCACAGCCGCTCGCTGGCAACCCAAGGTCCTGGACTTCGGCGTCGCCCGTCTCACCGAAACCTCCGGCAACCAGGCCGGCACCACCGCCAAGAGCGACATCGGCCAGATCCTCGGCACGATCGCCTACATGAGCCCCGAGCAGTCCCGCGGCGACCACACCGTCGTCGACACACGCTCCGACATCTACTCGCTCGGCGTGATTCTCTACGAACTCCTCACCGCCTCCCTCCCGCACGACGTCCGCACCCGATCCATCATCGACGCCTCGCGCCTGATCAACGAGGTCGAGCCCACGCCCCCCTCTCGCCTCGACCCCGAACTCAAGGGCGACATCGAGACCATCATCCTCAAGGCCCTCGACAAGGACCCCAACCGCCGGTTCCCCTCCGCCGCGGAGTTCGCAGCCGACATCCGCCGCTTCTTGAACGACCGGCCGATCCTCGCGCGTCCCGCTTCCACGACGTACCAACTCCGCAAGTTCGCGCGCCGAAACCGCGGGGTCGTTCTCGTGTCATCGCTGCTGCTGCTGGCGCTGGTCGGCGGGGTCGTCGGCACATCCATCGGCCTCGTCCGAGCCGTGCGGGCCCAGGCCCGCGCCGAAGACCGCGAACGGGCCGCCCGCGACGAAGCCCGCAAGGCCGACCGCGCCGTCCGCTTCTTCGCCGACGTTCTGGGCTCCTCCGGCAGCGAGTCCATTCGCAACGACGTCACACTCGAAGAAATGCTCGAAGAAGTCATGGCCCGCGTCGACCGCGAACTCGGCAACGAGCCCGCCGTCTCCGCGTTCGTCAGAGAACGCCTCGGCACCAGCTTCCTCCGCCTGGGTGCGCTCACCAAGGCCCGCCCCAACGCCGAGAAGTCTCTTTCCCAGTGGCTCGAAGTCTCCGGCCCCGATTCCCCCGAAGCCATCCGCCTCTACAGCCTCCTGGGCAGCATCGCCAACCTCGAAGGTGACTACGAGACCGCCGCCGACTGGTTCCGCAAGCAGCTCACCGCTTCCGAACGCCGCCCCGATCTCCAGCCCCGCGAGATCGTCCCGGTGCTCAGCGATCTCGCCGGAACCCTGCTTTCCCTCGACCGCTTCACCGAGGCCGAAGCCACCATCGACCGCGCGATCTCTATCCTCGACGACATCGGCGAACGCGGCTCCTACCGCCAGGTCGCCCAGTCCACCCGCGCACGCATCCTCGCCGAAACCGGCCGCGAAGCCGAGGCCGAACGGCTCCTCCTCGACGCCATCGAGTTCGTCTCCGCCCGCTACGGCCCCGACGACCCCTTCGTCCCCACCAACCTCATCCAACTCGCCCGCGTGCAATCCCGCACCAAGCGGTTCGACCTCGCCGCGGCATCCCTCGCTCGCGCCGCCGAGATCCGCCAACAGATCTACGGACCCGCGCACACCCGCACCCTCTCGACGTTTCTCGCCCTCGCCCAAGCGCACCTCGACACCGAGCGGCCCGATCTCGCGTTGCCCATCATCGAGCGTGTTGTGGTCGAGCGTCGCAGGTCGCTCCCGAACGATCACCCCGATCTCGCGTGGACCCTGAACACCATGGGAATCGCCCTCACGCGACTCGACCGCCACGCGCAGGCGGAGGCCGCGTTCCGCGAATCGGTCGAGGTCCGCAGACGTCGCCTGTCCGGCGGTCGCGTGCTCGCGACAACCCTCAGCAACCTCGGCTCGTCTCTGGTCCGCCAGTCGCGATGGGCTGACGCCGAGCCGATACTCGAAGAAGCGTCCGCCATGCGCACCCAGTTGCGCGACGAAACCCTCGCCGGCACCTACACCCATGCCCTTTACGCCGAATCCCTCATCGCCCTGGGCCGCGGCGTTCAGGCCGAGCCCCTCGCCCGACTCGCGCTCGCCGCCAGCGAACGCCTCGCCTTCGGCGAAACCCGCCACGTCGCCGACCTCATCAACCTCGCCAGCACGATCACCGACCCCGCGCGTGCCGGCGAACGCGAGGAGATCCTCCTCTGCGCCCTGGTGCTCGCACACCGCAACACCGTCGGTCACGCCCGCGTCGCCGCCGACCTGATCACGCTCCTCGAGGCCGACAACCGCCCCGATGCCGCCGCGATCATCCGCGAGTTCGTCCGCGATTCAAACCAGTAAACGGTCGGCTTAGCAGCCCGCGTCCCAGTCGGTGAAGAACGCGATGACGTCGTCGCCGTCGGTGCCGCCGTCGCCGTTGTAGTCGGCGTTGTTCGCGTCCCACTCGCCAAAGAACGCGATGACGTCGTCGCCGTCGACGCCGCTGTCCCCGTTCCAGTCCGCCGGGCACCCAAGCGCGAGATCCAGCACGATGATCGCCTCCCGCTCGTTCACCCCGCTCGGCTCCGCGATGAGGGCTTTCACCGACACTCGGCCGTCTTCCGCGAGATCAAGGCCCGGGCTCGTCAACTGGTCCGGCCGCAGGTCCTTCACCAGCAGGTCGCCGACCAAGTCGCCGTTGGTGTCGAGCAGATCACCG